>JAGGYK010000077.1 GCA_021162585.1 Deltaproteobacteria bacterium | reverse complement strand
GAGAGGAGGGATGGGGGACTCTTGAGCGGATCTTCCATCGCGATTTGCTAATACATCCTTAGGCGTTGCTTAAAGGGGTATCGCTCCCTTCTGAGCCTGAAAGGCGAATAGAGGTCGCCCGTAAGCATGCCTAAAGGATGTATCAAAGAGCGATGCAGGCAAGCAAGAGAGGAACCCATCCCGAGGAAGGGTGTTTTCATCCTTGGTTGTGAGCGTGGATCGCTCATACGCGTTTATATGATAATATATTTTATGAGACAGAGATACCTATAAAAGCAAGCTTTTATGTAGAGGCGGATACTTTAAAATCATGAAAGGAAAGAATGTTCTCCTAATCAACCCGTGGATTTACGATTTTGCAGCCTATGACATGTGGGCCCGTCCTCTTGGGTTGCTATATATAGGTAGCATCCTTAAAAAAAACGGATGCAATCTCTATTTTATAGATTGCTTAAACACCAGCCATCCATACATGAAAGGCAAAAAACCAAAGAGAAAACCCGGGGGCGATGGCAAATTTTATAGAGAGATTATACCAAAACCAGATCCATTGAGAGATATACCAAGATATTATAGCAGATATGGAATAACACCCGAGGCATTCTGTCATGATCTTTCAAAGGTAGCCCGAGATAGGCGGATTGATGTGGCACTTATAACATCCATGATGACATATTGGTATCCAGGTGTATTTGATGTCATAAAGATAGTAAAACAGATGCTACCTGGTGTACCTGTTGTGCTTGGAGGGATATATGCAACCCTCTGTAATACACATGCAAGAAAGTTCTCTGGTGCTGATTATATTATAACCCATGAGGGAGAGATAGATATCTTAAAATTGTTAGCTAAACTTTGGCATACTAAGCCTGTATTTGTACCAGAAATAGCTGACCTGGATTCATACCCATACCCATGCTTTGACCTGATACCAGATCTAAGGTATGTATGTATTCAAACATCTAGAGGCTGTCCTTTTAGATGTACCTATTGTGCCTCTCACCTATTGACAAGATATATGCGTAGAAGGGACCCTATAAAAGTAGTGGATGAAATTGAGTGTTGGAACAAAAAATTTTATGTAAAAAATTTTGCATTTTATGACGATTCCTTGCTTTATGGCCACGGAGACTTTGCAATAAAGATGCTAAAGGAGATCATAAAAAGGGAGCTTAGTTGCAAATTTTATTGCCCTAACGGACTTCATGCAAGGGCTATTAATGGGGAGATCGCAAGCCTCATGAAGGATGCTGGGTTTGAAAGGGTTTGCCTTGGCTTTGAGACGTCTGATACAAAAAGGCAGGTGGAAACAGGTGCAAAGACTACTACAAAAGAACTTATTAATTCAATTAACTGCCTACATCGGGCAGGGTATGGAACAGAAGATATAAGGGCTTACATACTCTGTGGTCTACCATACCAGGATGCCGACGATATAAAAAAGGCCATAGATATTGTGAGGTCATGTGGAGCAAGACCTGTTATAGCTGAATATTCACCAATACCAAATACAGGGCTATGGAAAGATGCCCTTAAGATAAGTCCATATCCTATTGATAAAGAACCACTGTTTCAGAATAATTCTTTATTGCCATGTCAGTGGGAGGGGCTTACCTATGATATGTATAAACAATTAAAAATAGAATCTGGGATATAAAGATTGCTATCTTGATTTTATGCAAATAATACTTATGCTTCTATACCTTACAAAGGTAAACCTATAGAAAGGGGGGGATCATAAAATGATACCAGATGATATTAAAAGACAATTGAAACTTCCAGGGTTAGGGCAGCTTGGTTATATTGTAACTGATATAAACAAAACAATCGCCTATTATAGAGATACATTTGGCATAGGCCCATGGATGTTATTAGATGAGAGGCCTAATCCTTGCATTGAAAAAGGAAAGGGGGTAGCCCCATTATTCAAGATAGCCCTAGCATATACAGGTTCAGTCCAAGTAGAGCTTATCCAGATAGTTAAAGGAGAGAGTTTTCATCTAGATCACGTTAAGGAATCCAAAGGCGGGGTTCATCATCTAGGGTTTATGGTCCAGGATTTAGATAAGAGACTGGATGCCTGTGATAGGGCAGGTATAGGTATACTGCAAAAGGGGACTATAAGGGATATGGGCTTTATAGTAGATTATGCCTATTTGGATACTGCTGATCAGGCAGGCATTATCATCGAGTTTATCCAATGGCGATTGGGCCCGATTCCTTTACCCATAAATAGGTTAACATTCAATGTTGTATGCTGGGCAGGATCTAAGACCTTGCTTAAAGGACAGATACTATAGATATTAGAAATCAGGTGGTCTGTATAGTTATTTGCTGAAGGGTCTTATGGCTTAATAAGGGCATTACATGATATAGATTTACTTATTTTAGCTCTACCTTTAGCAGTATTGGACGCGTATCCATGCGAGATACGCAGTATGTAATAAAAAATATCTTTCCTTTCTTTCTATTGTACTCTGGATGGACATACATTGTTGATATAAACTCGCCTTTTTTTGTTGAGATGTGTTTAAATATCACCTCAGGCATTCCAAAAGGCCCCCATAGTGACTTGGCCCTGCGGATCTTAATTTGATTTGAAAAGTCATCCGTGTACACACACAAAAAGGTCTTAAGGTATTGATTATAAAAGATTTGAAAATTACCAACAACAGATATAATATCAATAGCATCTTTCGGATCCTTACTCCAGGACCCTTTGGTGTCAGCAAGGTATTCATATGACTCGCGTCTGGTAAACTGATCTCTTTTTACCCGCATCAGGCGTAAAGGATGCACTAAAGGATCATCTGGGTTACCCTTTATTTGTTCTTCTTCACCATAGGTGAATCGCTTCTGCCTGTTATAGCGTCCATAGACATAAGCGTATCCATCCCCTATGTCTAGGACATGAATACCATATCCGCCCTCTTCCTCTCTCCAAAATATATACCCACCCTTGTGCTTTAGACGCCGAAACTTGAGTGTGGAAAACTCTCCTGGTTGAGCATTTACTGGGAATCTTGCCTCAGCCATACCAACACCAAGAACCTCAAATCCAAGAAGGGCTCTGGGATTGATTATACTGACTATTTGATAAAACATTTGAATCTTACCATTTATGTATATTCCATGTGCAGGCCACAGGACGCAATCTTTCCCATCTTCTGTGGGGTCAGGTTCAATAGGCTGACGAGGCCTACCATTTACATCAGTAAGATAAATAAATCTGTCGATAGAGTCACTAGCATCAAGGTCGCAAGTTATTGCCATAGTGTTATTAATAACGCCTGAGAAGTGTATCTTGCCACCTGAATCGATTGTCCCCAATAATGAATCGCCATATGACCATAATGATGCATTGGGGATCTCAATGGATTGAGCCCCATCCTGAGAGATGATACCTGCCGCCCTACGTTCCTTTTCACCGACAACCCCCAAGGATGATACCTTGAGGACGAGTCCTTTTGATGGATATGCTCCTATTCCCAGTAGTAGGATAAAAAGGAGCGCAACAAATGCTATAGATGATCTTCTGATAGAATACACCTATCAATCTCCGTTTGATCAAGTAATCTTTGACAGTCTCGTAAAAAGCTAGATTATGCCGCTTCGCGGCACTGTAACCGAAAATAACTTTTGATAGTTAAGTTATTTGAAAGTCTTTCTAGCTTATCATTTCGAGTGACCTGCCTGCCGGCAGGCAGGAATGACCGATTCCCCGAGTTTGACTTTTTACGAGACCGTCAATTTTTAATATACCTAAAACTATGTAGGTTTTATTATTTGTATACAAATCTACTAATGTAAACGTATCATCCAATAGCTGCTGCATCAGCTCATCAACGGTTTAAATGGCAGATTGCAGTTTTTGATTGGATAAGATTTAAATATTAACTAGAAAGCCAGTCTCTAAGAAATCTATCATCTGTTGTGGTAGTTATGGTAAGGCCCATACCATCCCCAAGTATGCTTCTAACCACCTTGGCCTTTATATTAAGCTCTTTACCTATGTCACGGCCGTCAAGGTTTAATATTACAAACTCACCTGGTTTAGGGGGAGATGCTGTTTCAATAAAAAGGCCATTTCTACTTATATCCCTCAGCCTGGCCCTTTCAAGGGCCTTTTTCCCCCCCTTATAAAGCACAGGGGCTCCAACCTTCTTCCTGGGGTACTTTCTCTTCTCATCCATAACATCTCTCCATTTTACCCAAGGGCTTGAATATATATAAAACTGCATACTCTTTTTTTCGTCGTTGAGGATATTTTTCTTTAATGCTTTCTTACTAATAATGGTTTTCTTATAGAAGATATTTGCAGAGGTGCCTTACCGAATTCATCATAAGATAACTATTATGGGTTTTCAAGTAAAATTTTGTTATACTAAAGATTATAGAGATTTATCCGATAAGAATGCTGGAGATATCTTATGTCAATACTGTCTGCCTTGAATGCCAATAGCATATTGCTAGCCAATGCATCATCAAATCTAGCCAATCTAAACACCAAGGACTATAAATCTTTGCGTACAACGCTGATTGAAGGTAAGGGTGGAGATGTGGCTGTATCAACCCAAAGGCTTGATACACCTGGAGTGCCAACCGATGATGGCCATGAAGAATCTAATGTGGATATTCCAAGAGAGCTTTGTGATATGATCAGGGCTCAAAGAGGCTATGAATCTGCATTAAAGGCCATTTGTGCTAGAGAAGAGATGCTCCATAGCCTTACGGAAATGTTAAAGAATAGATAATTGACCACATACATGGTGCATCGGGTTCCCCATTTATAGTAAAACCTATACAAGCAAGACTATCAAAACCATCTAACTAGTTGCAAACCAAAGATGATTTTGTTATTAAATTGAGCATGCCGGAGTGGTGGAATTGGTAGACGCGTCGGACTCAAAATCCGATGGAACTTGGTTCCGTGGGGGTTCGATTCCCCCCTCCGGCACCAGTAAGATCCTTAATTTATCCATCATTTGGGGCTCTCTTCTTTGTGTTTGTGCTGTGCCTGGAGGTATGCTTCCTGTTTGATTACTGTAAGTTTTAGGTGGCATCATTTATCTCTTATCTCTCAAAAACTGATACCACAGGAGGGGCACAGAATGTGTCCTAAAAGGCTTTATCCTTCCCAATAACCATAATATTTATCAGGGGTACTATGTCTATATCTCAGATAATTTCATAGCTGGCCTTTATCTTCGAGTAATTGCCTTATCTTCGGAGATAAATAGACATCATCTAACTTCATCCAGCCAAGTGCCTTAAGGATCAACTTCACACGATCTGTCCATAAGGTACTTATATCATAAATAACCATAATCTTATCATCGACTCTACATACCCCACCCTTACGATCTATCTTATCCTCTATGACCTCAATACCCAGACGCTGGGCAGTATCAATAAGGGTATGACATAATTCTCTGCTCTTTCTTTCTTTGTCCTTCATATAAACGCGTATGAGCGATCCACGCTCGCAACGAAGTATGAAAATATCCTAGGTGGCAAAGGGGGACGTTGTTGACTAGCATGACTAACGTAGTTTGTCCTTGTTTCTTATAAATATTTTTGAAATAGCAGCCGTTGTTACTCCCAGTTGACGTCCTGCTTCCGCTAAAGTCAAACCGTAATTTTCTACAAGGTCAATTGCCAATCGTGCTCTTATCTGAGATACCCCTCCCCTGCGACTCCCACCCTTAAGCTCTTCTGTATTGATACCTTCTTTTTCGCATATCTCATGGATTCTCTTCTCAGCATTCATCCTGCGTTCATTTATCGAAATCTGACATTTTATTTTGTTATCGGCTTCCCCAATGATCCGTTCGACAAACTCACCACTACCCAGTATCCTTTCATCTCCAAACACCTTATCCTGATTCTTTCGAAGTGATAAGACCTGTGACCATCCACCTAATGTGCGAATCAACCCTCCTCCCACTAAGTCATCTCGCCTCCCTTCTTCAATACCTTCCTTTACATATTCATGATAAGCTTTCTTTGCATCCCCCTCCCTTTTACCAAACCATGATAATACATAATTTCTATCCTGCCACACTCGCTTTCTATGCCCCATGATAACACTGTGGCCGCTCCATGGATAACTATCAAGCCCAGACATACTCTCCACTATCCCCGCTCTTAATGGATTCAAGTGTATGTATCTAACGAGTTCCTGAAAATATGCATCTTCATCACATACTATTGACTTGTAGCGATTCTGAAACAGATGACCATGGCGCCTATGACGATGATTATAAGTTATTGCGTATCCGGTAAGTAAACGCCCCATAAAATGAGACAAGCCTTTAACACCGCTCTTCAGCAGGATATGTGCATGATTTGTCATAAGGGACCAGGCATAAATTGCCGTCTCGGTCCCCTTTGCAAGCTCCCCCATACGTGCCACAAAATCCGATCTGTCATCCTCGTCATCTACTATCTTCTTCTTCTCTATCCCTCGGATAATTACATGGTGAAGAGTCCCAGGCGAATCTAACCTGGCTTGCCTTGGCATAGCTATCAACTATATCCCTTCTTCTCTTGCTATCTATTCTCTTATAGAGACTATCATGATTTGTCTAACTAGTCAACAACGTCCCCTTACTATCTCATCTCCTTACTATCTCCCCCTTACTATCTCTTACTATCTTTTTATGCCGCGTTAAAATAATAACGCGCCCTCAGCTCGATGCGGTAGTCATTCTGTTTCTCACCGAATTCGGAGTTGTCAGGCCCTGCGATAAAACCGGCCTTCAGCCGCAATTCGAGATTTGTAATCCCCGTATAAAGAATCTCGGGGGAAAGAGAGCAGCTTTTATCATTAATGTTGTATATGCATGTGATCGCCGGGGTAAGATAGAGTATGTCAAGGGGATCCTTCTGCGTGATGCGCAGGTACACGTAGTCCCTCATGGGATTCGGCCTTCCGTAATTACCTTCGGTCATTGTATTTGCCACATTCAGGAGTGTTTCATCGCCTGACGTAACGTATGAATTATAGCCGTTGTCCACGAGTCCGAAAAAACCCTCCATCTCTTCTTCGGTGAATCCCGCTGTGTTCCGGTAATATTCACAAATAAAAGTTGTATCAGATTCCGTGAGATACCTGATGCCGAGAAGATAGGTTTTTGCATTATAGGTTGTCTCTGTTTTCTTG
>JAGGYK010000121.1 GCA_021162585.1 Deltaproteobacteria bacterium | reverse complement strand
TCATATAGCCCCCATGTCCTGTCGGAGACACTGAAGGATGAAAACAAAACAACATCCCAGTCCGCTGTCTCCCCCGTCTCAAACTGACCCCCGGCCCCTGATCCCTGACCCCTATTTTCATATAAACGCGCATGAGCGATCCACGCTCACAACCAAAGATGAAAACACCCTTCCTCGGGATGGGTTCCTCTCTCGCTTGCCTGCATCGTTCTTTGATACATCTTAGAGCTCGCCAAAGGATGTGTCAGCAAATCGCGATGGAAGGAATATCTCAAGAGCCACTATCCCTTAATCTGCACGGACAGATTCCCCCTTTGAAGGGGTAACACCCCCGCCCCCTCAAGGGGGGACTATCTCCGACAGGCGCTAAAATATGCATTTCAATCCCCTGATCCCTGCCAAATATTTTTCATCTAAATACTCTTTAACTCTTAACTCTTAACTCTTAACTCTTAACTTCTTTGGCGAGTTACTCCCTCTCCCAGACAGTACCCTCGGGTGTGTCTTTTAATATAATCCCCCTTGCCTTTAGGTTATCCCTGATTTCATCCGCAGCCTTAAAATCCCTTGCCTTTCTTGCCTTGTCTCTATTTAAAATAAGCCCTTCTATTTCTTGATCGGTAATACCGATCTTATCCAGATCTGCATGCTTGATATGATCCAAAAACTCTGCAGGTTCTTGCTCCAAGATACCCAAGATATTAGAGACATCACTTAAAGCAGCCCTGAGTGCGAAAACATCATCTTCTGCCACCTCTGGATTTGAATTCAGGGTCCTGTTTACCTCGGTTGTGAACTCATGGATATGGCCTATGGCCTTGGCTGTATTAAAGTCATCGCTCATGGCAGCATCAAACTTATTATTAAAGCCGTCAATAATATTCTTCAGCCTGGGCTTAGTCGCGCTGCACGGACTATTAAATACTCGATCCAATGATTCATAGAACCGTATGAGGGCGCCCCTGGATTCATGGATCGCATCCCGAGAAAAGTCAATGGGGCTGCGATAATGCCTGGAGAGAAGAAACAGCCTTAAGACCTCTGGGTGAATCTCCTTTGTAAGCTCCCTTATGGTCAAGAAATTCCCCAGGGACTTACTCATCTTATCATTATTCACGGTTACAAACCCATTGTGTATCCAATAACGCACAAAAGGCTTGCCATATGTCCCTTCTGACTGGGCTATTTCATTCTCATGGTGCGGAAATATGAGGTCTCTACCGCCACCATGAATATCCAGGGTGGGCCCAAGATAGTGTGTACTCATCGCAGAACACTCTATATGCCATCCAGGCCTACCTTTAGACCATGGGCTTTTCCACCATGGTTCACCCGTCTTGCTGACCTTCCATAAAGCAAAGTCCAGAGGGTTTTTCTTTGCCTCATCCACATCCACCCTGGCACCTGCTATCATATCCTCTAACTTGCGAGAGCTGAGCTTCCCATAACCCTTAAACCTTGATACATTAAAATACACGCTCCCTCCTGACTCATAGGCAAAGGATTTATCTATCAAAGCTGCTATCATATCTATCATTTCGGGGATATGCTCGCTTGCCTTCGGTTCCACATCTGGCTTTTCTACCTTCAATATCTCCATATCCGTATAGAATTCTTCAATGTATTTTTCTGATACATCCTGATAAGTAATGCCCCCTTTGTTTGCCCTTGCGATGATCTTATCATCCACATCTGTAAAGTTCCTCACATACGTGAGATCATAACCCTTTTTTCTCAAAAACCTGGCTATGGTATCGAAGATGATCATAGACCTCGCATGACCAATATGGCACATGTCGTATGCCGTGATACCGCACACATACATGCCGACCCTGCCTTTTTTAAGCGGGGAAAATTGCTGCTTTCTCTTGATAGGCGTATTATATATCTCTATGCTCATGGACAAAATCTCTCCATTATAAACTACGTCTCTTTCTTAAACCTTTTTAACAATACCACTGCATTTGCGGCCATGGCATTACCTCTTCCTATATCGCCAAACCCCTCGTGTGTGCGAAATTTTATTGAGACTTGGTTATGTTCAACCCTTGATACATTAGCGATCTTGGAGACCATCTCTTCCCTGTAGGGGCTAAGCCTCGGCCTTTCACTTATGCAGTTTACATCTATATTAATAATTGCATAATCAGGCAACACTATATCTCCTACTATGGTTCGCAACATATCCAATGAATACATATTACGTGTATGTTCCTCAATATCAGGAAACAGCTGACCTATATCACCCCTTGCTAAAGCGCCCAATATTGCATCACATATCACATGTATGATTACATCCCCATCAGAATGGCCAAGAAGACCCTTTTCAAATGGGATATTCACACCCCCCAGGACAAGCGCCCTTCCCTGAACCAAAGGGTGTATATCATAGCCTATACCTATCCTGTATGGCATTTAATGATCACCTCTGCCAACAACATATCTACCTCATGAGTAATCTTTATATTATAAGGGTCGCCTTCTACCACCCTTATATCAGCGCTATATTCCTCAAGAAGCGTACTATCATCTGTTGCTATAGACCTTTTTTTATTTGCCATTTCATGGGCTGCAATGATCTTAGATGTGTTGAATGCCTGCGGGGTCTGTATGGTATATACATCTGCCCTTGGTATTGTCTTTAAAACAAAGCCATCCTTAACCTGTTTTATCGTATCTGCAACAGGCAGAGCCGGTATGCAGGCATCAAAGCCCTTGATACCATCTATTACCTTACCTATAAGCGAGTGCGATACGAGAGGTCTTACTCCATCATGGATAAGGGCAATCTCGCTATCCTTTATGAGTTGCAAGCCCTTCCAAACAGAGGCCTGACGAGTCTTACCACCTGCAACGATCGCATACACCTTTTTAAAGCCCATCAACATATCATTGGTCATGGATATATCCTCTTCAGGCACTACAACAATTATCTGATGTATTGCTGGGTAGCTATCAAAGGCAAGAACTGTTCTTTTAATTACAGGTACACCGGAGAGATCAAGAAATTGCTTTCTGGCACCAAAGCGCTTGCCACCACCTCCGGCAACAATAACAGAGCTAACTGATCCCATCTTTTGGTGCCGCAAATATCATACGCCCTGCAGGTGTTTGCAGGATGGAGGAAACCACAACCTCCACATCTTTGCCCAGCAGGCTTTCCCCCCCCTCTATTACGATCATAGTCCCATCCTCAAGATATGCTACACCCTGACCTTTTTCCTTACCCTGTTTTGTGACTCGTACAGTTATACCCTCTCCTGGTAAGACTGTTGGTTTCAGGGCATTTGCAAGCAGATTTATATTTAACACTGTAATACCCTGGATTTGAGCCACCTTATTAAGATTGAAATCATTTGTAAGGATAACAGCACCCATATCCTTGGCCAGCGCAATAAGCTTTGAATCAACCTCTTTAATCTTTGGGAAGTCCTGGTCTATAATTTTTACCTCCATAACAGAGTGCTTTTGCAGCCTGTTCAAGATATCAAGGCCTCTTCTCCCTCTAGCCCTTTTTAAAGGGTCTGAAGAGTCTGCTATATGTTGCAGTTCATTCAATATAAACTGTGGCACAATGAGGACACCCTCAATAAATCCAGTGTCACAAATATCAGATATCCTTCCATCAATAATAACACTTGTATCTAAAAGCTTTGAGTTGCCACCTTCTGTCCTAACCCTCCCCTTTAATATGCCGAGATTATCTAGGACAAAGGCCTCTCCTTTTGATATTCCTATAGAATAACCCAAGTAACCTAAAAAGGTATTAATGAGTATATAGATATAAATACCACCTGAAATAGATAAAAACACACGCCCAAAGAGATTTGCAATCACAAGACCAAGGATAGCACCGATACTTGCCCCTATATAAGCTGATGCAGGTGAGGAAAATCCTCTATACTCCTTGATAAAGATTATTATCAGAGAAACTAAAGCAAGCCCAGGTATCAAGATAGGCCACAATTCCCCCCTTGGATATACAAGGGCAAGATTATAAGCCCCATAAAACACTAGTAACGCAATCAAGATCCTTATGAACCATTTCATATAGCTATTATCCTTACCAATTAGTGAAGGCTAATTTTTACTTGTAGTCTCTATGATCATTTTTTCAACCTCTGATTTCTCCACACCTTTGGAAATGGATACCTCGTTTACAAGCAAGTTCTTGGCGGTATCATACATCTTTCTCTCACCGAATGAGAGCTCTTTGCCCCTTTTTAACATGTTAAGATCTCTTAAGACCTCTGCGATCTCAAATAGAGAACCGCTTTTTATCTTCTCCATATATTCCCTATACCGACGATTCCATGTTTGGTTATCAATAGCTACATCTTTCTGCTGTAAGATATCCAATACCCTTTCTATGCCTTCTCCATCTATAAGAGGACGTATGCCCACATTATTTACATTAGATACTGGGATCATCACTGTCATCTGCGAGTCTAATATCTTTAATATAAAAAAGGGCATTTTGGTTCCAGATATCTCGCGTTCCTCTACTGCCTCTATTTCAGCAACCCCATGTGCTGGATAAACTACAATATCTCCGACTTTAAGCATCGATAAACCCCTTAATCTTAACAGGATACCAATTCGCACCAATTAAGTCAATACTGACGACACAAATGCTATCCTAAAACCAATACGCCCAATCGGCATTTTTATTTTAATTTTGGGGTGTTATGGTGTTTTATAAATAAAAATGAGGGGGGTACTTATCAGCTATTAGCCCTCAGTATTTAACTATAGTAAAATAAAAAAATAACATGTTATGGCTGAAGGCTGAGTGCTTCTGAGGTAACTAATAATAAGGAAGAGATGATGTCTACACATTTCAAAAATAGAGTCATTTCCAGATTGCAATAAAAAATAATCGATTTGTGATTGACAAAAAATTTTAATCTTGTATATCTTATCCTATTAGACTGACTGGTTGGTCGATATAGGGGGGGAGTAATGCAGAAAACTATAGGAGTTCGTACTAATCCAGTAAAAGAAACCAGAGAAAACCAGATAAAAGACGCAGCTCTCAAGCTTTTTTCAGAAAAGGGATTTCATAACACTACTATGGC
>JAGGYK010000299.1 GCA_021162585.1 Deltaproteobacteria bacterium | reverse complement strand
TACAGATACCTACCTGAACTCAGAACAGCAATACAAAGGGAGCTTGGAATAATCTCAAAGCAGGAGATGGCCGCATGAAAGAAATTGGAGCCGCTCTAAATGTCAACTAAAAAAGGGATTGACTCCCAGAGATCAATACAATCTGAGTTTTTGCTATTTTTTGATACAAAAACCTCATTATTGTTCCCTCCTTTTTTCATATATTTCTTATTTCTGTCGTTATTTCACTTAACGTTTTGCGGATAAAAGAAGTTTGCCAGTAGACGGATTCTGATTTCCCTTTTATCCGCTGTTAGATGCTGTAAATTTTTAGGGATTTTGCAATGGACAGTCTTTAAGCTTGTCTTAGTCACCTTTCTTAACTTCTTCTATAACTCCAGCTTCTTCTATCACTTCCTTATAAGCATAGAATGCAGGTGTTCTCCGACTCCAGTCAACGTTTCTGAGTTTCATGTACGATGAGAAATGGAGCGCATAATAGCAAACATACCCTTGAAAGTTGTTGTTTTGGGAATAATATACAGATTTTCTTATCCATCTTGCGTCATCACACTTTTTCCATGGCTGGAGATAACTGCCTCCCCCGCCATTCCACGACTCAAGCATCCAGATCTCTTTATCATCAGGAACCAATGGTATCAGATCTTCAGTTGTAACCTCCAAATCGTTATTGTCATAACAGTCCACACCCATAATGTCGAGGTTGCCGATATTCACAGCAAGTTCAAAGAACCCTTCAGCCAATCTCCCAGATGGATAAACAGCAACAGCAGTCTTTGTGGCTGGATTAACTTCTTTAACAATATTGCACGCCTCTGATGCAAGCTCATACCACATCATAGGCGTTGTATCGGTGGAGATCATTGGATCGAAATCCATGTACCAGGTTGGTTCTTTAACAACAACATAATAATCAGGCATATATCTCTCCATAAATATTCTTGTGTATTTTAGATGCTGCTGCTTGAAATATTCCCAGGTTACCTTATCTTTTGTAAAACTGGTAGCACCTCTATCTGCAAGCATCAGTTTTTTTCCATCGGTCCTTATCTGGGCTATTAATTCATCGTGCCTACCTATGTTGTCCACGTCATTTGTCATCCATGCCTCGTAATCAATGTCTATCCGAACAACATCCACACCAGTCTCTTCTATGACCTGTAACTGTTCTTTCAATTCATTGATACCAATGAACATATCCCCCGAAGCAAACGTGACCTGCGCGCCAAAATGCATTGGATAAAATTCCGAGGGTTTTTCTGGCTCTTCTATACAGCTACTACTCAAAAGAATTGTAGTTAGCAATAAACCTATTAGAATCAAGCTTTTAGTTTTCATAGTTGACCAATACCTCCTTATTTATATATTTGCAAAATCACTTGAGAGATTCTTGCGGAGCAAAAATTTGGGTGAGTGCCGTGAAGCATAAACCTTTTACGCTGTGTTAGGCGATATATTCCTTTGCGGATCATTTCATTGGCTCTGCTGTATGATTTGTTTTATTGCATAATAAGCAGGTTTTGGTGTAAAATCCTTGTATGTTATACCAATTCCAGAATTTTTATCATTTGAATCATCAGTAAAATAAAAGATGCAAAATCCGTCAAATCCATTTCGATCAGCAAGATCTATTGCATAGATAAAGTAATCTCTTTGATCTTCATCTTCTTTCGGGGTTGAGGGTCTGAACAATTTGCTCCAGTGATCAAGCAGATTTGTCTCTCCTATCCAGATCTTACCATGCCAATTATATTTATCTTTGAATTTGACGAGGTTTTCTACATCTGACTGCAGGTCTTTATAGTTATAGGGATCACAACCTATGATATCTATTAGTTCACTATTGTCTTTCATTATTGCCTCTGTAAACTCGTATTCTGATGAACCATGAGGGCCATTGTCATTTTTCCGAACAATCTGATCCAGGACAATCTTTGTATCTGGAGATATACCTTTAACTATCCCTGCAACTTCCTTTGTGTAATCAACCCATTCCTCTATCGTTCTCACAGAATTAACCTGATTGCCTATATTAAAAGGACATTCTACCATAATCATCATATAATCTGGTTCATATCTCTCTGCTAGATCTCTTGCCTCATTTGTATACATTTCTTTGAACTCTTCCCAAGTTGCTTCTCCAGAACCCCCATAGGGATAATTCCACATCCGATACCAGTTATACCAGGTTTCCATGCCGTAAACACCAATATAAATCTTCAAATCTTTTGACCTTGCGTAATCTATAATCTCGTCAAGCTTTGTCATTTCAGTTGAAGCTAAAACTGCCTCATTTCTGATGTCAAATCGCACAAAGTCCACACCAAGTTCTCTTGCGAGATCAATCTGTTCTTTGCTCTCATCAACTAAAATCAAGCCTCGCCAGAATCCGGGATAGCGATAGGATGCATACTCTATTATTGTACCAAAAGTCATGGATGTATGAATATCATTGATATCTGGTGTTGGGGGTTTACACCCGCTTAGCAATATAAACAAAACACCTATCAGCACAGAATCAATGATTATTGCTTTTACTTTGGTATTCATTATTTTACCTCCTTTAAGATTGCTTCGCCTAACGTGGCGGTGAGTAATCCACTGCCAAGCGAGGTTCTCTCCTTAATCTCCTTGTTTCATTACTCCAAATTCTACATTGTCAAACAGCGCGTACATACCTTCTTGCTCAGTTAGTTCCCTTACTCCAATGTATATTGCTACTGCTACCCACTCATCAGGCAAAGGATTATCATGGTATCCAAGGGGTATGGGTATGTAAAAATGCCAGCTTTTATCAACACCAGGGCCTCGAATCGAAAAGAAAGTAAACTTCTTTCTAACAAAGTCGACCTCAAGCCGAACAGTGTACCATTCATTCGGCTGAAGGGTAAATGCATCCCATCCAATCGTCACAGGGAATGCCTTATCAGGACCTGGATAATATCCTGTGAATGCAGCAACCCACCCGGCAGGTGTAAACCCAAGTAGCCCAACAACATCTCCTTTCTTCTGCCAGGGCTCCCACTGCTCGATGTCTATGAATATACCTTTGTTGTTATCCAAAGCATTTTCTGGCACAAGGACCTCATAGGTTAAATATCGTTTACTTTTTCGAAGTATACTGCTATCTGCAGTGCAGGCCATGATAATGCTTCTTGGAGTATAAGGGTCATGGACAACCTTTGCTACATGGCCTTTCCCTTCAACTTCTATTATTTGAGCGTGAGCATAATCTGTTTCTAGATGCCACTCCTATTCACCCCATTCTGATAGATCCCACCAGTTTTCAGGAAAGGTAAAAGAATTTATCTCTTCAAATCCACTCTGAAACACAACTTCCCATTTACACCCTGATAAGGCGAAGATTAAACAAGAAAGGGCAAACACAACAAACAATGCCTGTAGTTTCTTCATCTTTATATCATTCCTCCAAAGAGAATTTCGCACACCATGACGACGGGCATCAGAAGTTGATGCTAAAGGCATCAAAGAACACGAGGCTTAATCAAACATTGGCTTACCTGTCGCCACGATAGGCCAAATGAAGCTCCCATTTTTTACCACTTTATTATATCAAAAACCTTAATAAATGCAACTTGGTATTATTTCGCCTATGGTTTGTCTTTAGCATACACGACGTTACGAGCAGAGGAAGCAATGTACCAAAGGACAAGGAGTAGCCGAAGCGTATATGTGTTATCTGCCGTTGTCGGCTAATCATTTTGCAGTAAAGGTCTTTACCCAATCAGGCTGAGGTGGTCGGGCCTTGTTTTTGGGCATTTCCTGCCACTTCTCATCTGTTAAGTGGTCCTTCATCGGGTGTTTGAACTCATAGTAGGAAAAGACACCTCCACGACATAGCCTGTATCCTTTTTCATCGCGTATTATCACATAAACGCGCATGAGCGATCCACGCTCACAACGAAGCATGAAAATATCCTCGAGATGGGTTCCTCTCTCGCTTGCCTGAATCGCTCTTTGATACATCCTTTAGCCTTGCTTACGGGCGCTCCCTATTCGCCTTTCAGGCCGATGAGGGCATCGGCCCCTACAATGTTTTGTGTCTCTGTTCCTGTTTTCATATAAATATTAAACGGCGAACCAACACCCTCCTCAAGAACCTGTCTGGTATTCGGGTCAGTATGAACATCAGCAATGACATCCATCTTTTCATCAGTGCCAGATGTTATCTTTTCCATAATCTCTTTCGGAAATCGTTTTAGAGAAGCGAGATGTCTTCCGATGTTCCAGATGAGCTTATATTCTTCATGGCTCAGTCTCTCACCTTTAAGTTCCTTTTCAGAAACAATCTTCAATTTTGCCAAAAGGTCTTCAAACTCCTTTATCTTTTTTGGTATTTCCTTAGGGGCAATGCCTAGTCTGGTAAGATTGTTTCTTAAGTCTCTCATCTATATCTATTCGTGCATAAACTTTTCTGTAGGGTATAGTGGACCCCAAAAATAGGACAACCTTTATGCAAGACACAAGGCTCTGCTAAAACAACACATCTTAACTAAGGAAAATATTGGTCTTGACATTGGGGTCCACTATACCTTAACCGTGTGGCCATGGTCATTGCGTGGCCGTCCTTTTGTCTGTCCAAGGAGCTGCCTGTTGCGAATATAAACAGTTGTTATCTTGACTTGATACAAACCCCAAGATTTGTATATAAACAAAGAAACACGTTATGCAGAAGGTGACAGCTACTTTAAGTTTATAGCAAAAGAGAAGATCACATGACAGGAATAGTGCTCATAGGCGGTAAGTCAAAAAGGTTTGGCAAGGATAAGATTATTACACCTATTGATGATAAGCCTATGATAAGAAAGGTGATAGATGTAATACAGGATATGTTTGATGAAGTTATCCTGGTAGGACATCCAAGAGATGATCTGAACACATTTAAGATAGTAGAAGATATTATACCTGGATGTGGTCCTTTGGGGGGGATATATACTGCACTTGAGGTAGCAAAAAACAAATACATCTTTGTATTTGGAGCAGACATGCCTCTCCTTGATACAGAGTTTATTAAGCACATGGTATCTCTGGCAGACAAACATGATATTATACTACCTATCTGGCGGGAAGGGATGGAACCACTTCATGCTATATATAATAAAGCCCTGATACCTACTATAGCATCATTAATAGATAGAAAATTTTTTAAGATAGCTCAGCTTATAGGACTGGAAGACGTATCTGTATTAAAGGTTACTGAGGATCAAATAAGAACATTTGGAGAACCTGAAAGGATCTTTTTAAATATAAATACAATAACTGATCTTAAAACCATTTCAAGATGAGACGATTAAGGGCAGAAAGGAGGGAACCCTCCAAATGGTTAGTATTTCTTTCCATAATCACATCAGTTGGTACTGAACAAAGGCTACATCCTTAACACCAAAATCAATAAGATCAGTTTTAAGGATCTCTAAGATTTCTTTCTTGGTATAAATCTGGATATTTGTAGTTAACCTATCCAACACAAGAGAGCGGATCCCAACCATATTTAATTGTATATTAGATGTATATCGTGGATCAACCTGTAGACTAACTTGCGCTTCTAATATCCCTGTATGACCATCTCTCTGTTTATATAAAATTATAAATGGATCAAGTAACACTTCTCCATCTTCAATAGCTTGGGGCCTTTGATATGAGGGTAATTTTTGGGGGCTACTAACTTCATCTTGTTTGTTTAAAAAAAAGAGAAAAACTACACCAAGCAATACAACCACGCTTATTCCAATTCCAACAAAAACTATAACCTTTATCAGCCTTCTCTTC
>JAGGYK010000035.1 GCA_021162585.1 Deltaproteobacteria bacterium | reverse complement strand
TAGTCCTGACCAACATATCCCCTACGCTGGCCCTGCGTAACACATTTTTCTCATATGAAGATAACCCTGCCATAACTACACCTCCTTTTTATGATCTTTTGAATCTATTAAATATTCAGAATATCATGACATCCCCTAATTAAATGCCATGAACCTATGCTACAAAAAAAGGACCTCATTTACTATAAACCCTCATGTCCTTTTCGGACACAACCAAGGATAAAAATAGATGTATGATAATGGAAATTTAGTTCATCAGCTCTCAGCAATGTAGGGCCCGTTCCCTTAAGCGGGCCGATGAGGGCAAAAGGCCCCTACAGCTGAATGCTGACCGCTGAGAGCTGATAGCTATTTTCATATAAACAACAAATGCGTACAAGGCTACAGCTCCACATCTGCGGATGTCATGGTAAGCACCTCCTGCCCATCCTGGTTGGTCACCTTAAGCTCAAGGCTTGCCTTGCCTCCCTCTATACTGCTCACCTTAGCCTCTGTTGTTATAGTATCGCCCATGTGCACAGGCTTGGCAAACCTGCACTTGATCCTCTTTAAACTTCCTGGATCACCCGTCCAGTCGGTAATGGCCTTGGCAACAAAACCAAGTGTACACAACCCTTGGAGAATAGCCCCTCCAAGACCTACCTGTTTGCCAAATTCTGGATCAATATGAATGGGATTAAAATCACCTGAAGCACCTGCATAATATATAGCCCTGTATTTATCTACTTCTTGTGCTGCATTAAACTCATCCCCAACCTTTATATCTTTACTTGGCATTTAATCCTCCTTAATTATCTTTTTCTTATAACAAAGGTAAAGATAGCCTTACACACATCCTTTCCATCCTGATTCTTGCTGTATGTCTCAAGGGAGACTACATCTACTTTTTCTTTGTTTTCAATATTAGCTATCTTCCCTGTGGTAGTAATAACATCATGTGGCCTTACCACCTCATAAAATTCAAACTCCTGTTCTCCATGCACCAGCATGGCAAAATCAAGATTTAATTCACTATCCATAAAAAATGGTGCAGCAAGCATCCCAGAATATATCACTGCAAATGTAGGGGGGGCAATGATCCCCCCATACTTAGAATTCTTTGCAAACTCATCATCCATATAATGCGGATCTTCATTCCTTATAGCTGCTGCATATTCTTTTATCTTTTCTTTACCAATCTCATATGTCAGTGGGCCATATTCCCTACCAATAAATTTCTTATCTACAGCCATATTTTATACCCCCTTTGATATCTCCTAACTCATAAATTTATCCAGGACATCCTTTGCAATAATAGAGCGTTGTATCTCTGATGTACCACCGCCAATCTCACAAAATCTTGCATCCCTATACAGCCTCTCTATATCTGTACCTTTGACATATCCATGCCCAGCAAAGACCTGAAGAGCCCAGTTGGCAATATTGGTTGTTGCCTCACTGGCAAATAACTTGGCACACGATGCCAAGATCCCTGCCTCTTTCTCTCCTTGTTCAAATCCCCATGCCGCCCTGTATGTTAACATCCGGCCAAGATCATTATAGGTAAACATGTCTGCCAATTTGAAACCAATTTCCTGAAATTTGCCTATCTGCCTCCCAAAGGCCCTCCTGTCCTTGGCATATTGAGTTGCCTTATCCATACAGGCCATGCCAATACCAATAGATATAGTAGCCATACCGATCCTTCCAATCTCAAGTATACGCTCCAACTGATCAAACCCTTTACCTGACTCGCCACCAAGTATACTATCATCAGAGACCTCACAGTCCTTAAGGCTTATCCCTGCTATAGACGCACCTCTAAGACCCATAGTCTCAATGGGAGACCCAATACTAAGCCCTTTTGTATCTTTATCTACGATAAATAATGCCATGCCTGTCTCACTTCCAGCATCCTTGTCTGTATAAGCAAGTACTAAAAACACATCTGCAATAGGGGCATTAGTAACCAGATCCTTTGTGCCGTTTATAACCCACTTATCACCCTTTTTTTCTGCTATAGTCTTGATTCCGGCAATATCCACCCCTGCATCCGGTTCTGTATATGCCAGGGCCCCAATAATATCTGCCTTTACCACCCCGGGAAGATATCTGTCTTTCTGCTCATCAGCGCCAAACAGGTTTAGCATAGCACCAAACATATACGCACTTGACCAGGCAGAAAGAAAAGTGGACGCACAGGCCTTGGCTAACTCCTCATGTGCTATACATTGACTCACCAAATCCAGGCCTTTGCCTCCATAATGTATATCCAGACCCAGCCCTAAATAATTGACCTTGGTAAGCTTTTTCAGGTTTTCCCTTATAATCTCTCCAACCTTGTCCTTAGGACCCTCATCAAGCAACCTTGCCCTGGGTGCAATCTCTCCCTGGCAAAACTTTGCCATGTCTTCCTGTAAACCTTTTTGCTCATTCGTAAGTTCATAATCCATATCTATACCCCCCTACATTAACATGATCCTGGATACGATCATACGCATGATATCAGAAGTCCCACCGCCTATAGCCCCCAGCTTTGCATCACGGAAATTCCTTTCCACTGGATATTCATGCATAAACCCATACCCACCAAATATCTGTACAGCATCAGATGCCATCCTAAACCCTTCATCACCTGCATAAACCTTGTTTACGGCTGCCTGCAAAGGATTTAGCATCACACCATTATCCTTTGCTGATGCCACTCTGTATATGGCAAGCCTTACGGCCTCTATAAATATCTTCATATCAGCAATTCTGTGTTGTATAGCCTGAAACTCCCTGATTGGTCGGTTAAACTGATGCCTCTCATTTGCATATTTCGCACATAACTCAAAGCTGTATATTGATCCACCAAGAAAAGGTGATAGCAAAGTAGAGCGATCCCACTCCACACCAGAAAGGGCTATCTGCCATCCTCCATACTCATTGCCAAGCAAATTCTCCTGTGGTACCTCACAGTCCTCAAAAAACACCTCAGATGTGGATGATGCCTTGCAACCCATCTTGTGGAAAGGCTTACCAGTTGAAAAACCCGGGAAATCCTTCTCTATAATGAACGCAGTAATCCCCTCATGTCTCTTTGATCTATCCAGGGTAGCAAATACTACTGCAACCTCTGCAACCGGGGCATTTGTGATAAAGGTCTTCGACCCGTTTAAAATATACTTATTACCTTTCTTTACCGCAGTAGTTCTTAAGGATGCTGCATCCGATCCAGACCCGGGTTCGGTAAGCCCCATACATCCTATCCACTCACCTGATGCAAGTTTTGGAACATACTTCTTCTTCTGTTCCTGGTTGCCAAAATTGAAGATGTTGCAGGCGCAAAGATATGTATGAGCCCCCCATGCAAGAAGACTTCCACCGTCTACACCTGCATGTCCTAAGGCCTCCCCTGCAAGGCAACATGTAACAATATCAGCGCCCTGGCCGCCTAATTCCTCAGGAAAAGGAAGCCCCAGAACACCCATCTCAGCCATTTTATTCCAGATCTCATGACTAAATTCACCCTTTAGGTCAGCCTCTTCACAAAGTGGTACAATCTCTTCTTTACCATACCGATAAAGGGTATCTCTGAACATCTTTTGTTCATCACTAAAAGCAAAATCCATCATAGCCTCCCGGATCTATCTTTATCTTACTGGTTCAAAATACTTGATATCCATTATATGGCCCTTTTTTTCTTTATTCCAAACCGCCCTTACCTTCATACCATTCTTTACGGTCTTTCTCACAAACTCCGGGTC
>JAGGYK010000126.1 GCA_021162585.1 Deltaproteobacteria bacterium | reverse complement strand
CCCCTATTTTCATATAAAGGGCTTGCGACGTTTTTAGGAAATTAAACTTCTTAAAACTTATAGCGATGCTCTGTTTTTAGTTTTTAGCTTTGTAACTATTCAGGTTCAAAGTTCCGGGGTTCAGGGTTAAGCTGATGAAAGAGGGGTTCGATTCCGAGATGAATGCGGAGTTCATCCGGTTCTTGCGATATGCCAGATAGGTTTTGCATGGAAGTCCAGAGTAAGCGCTATGTCGCCCTGGATGCGCCCAACCGTAAACTGTGAACCCTGAACCTGATAACCTAAGTAATTACTTAGCTTCGATCTTTGAGCTCTTCCTGCTTGTTCGGGTTAGGTTTTATATCGTTGCTCCAAACGCCTCTTTGTATATTCTTCTATCATCTTCAATAAAACATCCCTCTTGGCTTCAAGGTATGTATTCCCTTTTATGTATTCATTTAAAAATAACATCCTCTTTTCAGGGGGGACAGACCCTGCCAGCGATGCGTTCAAATAGCTTAGATTTTTTGCTATATGTCTGATTTTTAAGAAGCGATATCTTTTAAGCCTATCAAGATCTATTAAAAAAATCTCTCCTTTATCCAGACTAATCAGGATGTTTTCTCCCTTCAGGTCTACTGGAAGCAGGCCCATCTCATGGATACGTCTTATGTACTGGGAAAGACCAATTATTTCTTTATCACTGATAACCTTTTCTTCTACATACTTTACCAGGTTTAATGCATTGACCCCATAAGTAGCAATAAATGACCCCATAAGTATTCCAAAAAACCTTTTCTCACACGCAAATATTGGGATAGGCGTAGTTATTCCCAAGGCATCCAGAACAAGGGCGCCTTCAAAGGCCCTTTGTGCCCTGCTCTTCCGAAATACATTTTTGATTGTATCCTTAATGCCTTTAAAATTGTATCGTTTTAAATATATAAGGGTTTCATCTAGACGCCCCCTCTTCACAAAGGTAGTCCTGGATCGGTTTATTACATCCCAATTACACGATTCTATAAATACATTGGGGTCTATGATTTGAGGTGGAATCTGACCTTCTTTAGGTAAGAACCACTTGTATCTATTCTTTGTTATGGCTTTATATTTTGGAATTGAATCTTCTAATCCCCATGCGGATGGCATATCTAGTAGGTGCCATAAAAGGAGAACCATTGATCGCTTTAGCTTTTTTCTGATATCAGGGATAAAGGCAAATAATAAATTCGCTCCAATCTCTAGGCTGAGCCTTAGGATCATACCTACATAAAGGATTATCGTTTTGGATATGCCTTTATGCTTTAGAAAAAATCTATACAAAGATCGCTGAAACTCTATTTTCCTTTGGGTATCGAATTTTTTTGCGCTTAGCCCCTGATAGTGAACTATCTTAAGTTCAGGTAGATGCCACACCTCAAAACCGTGTTCGGCTGTCCTTTTACAGAGGTCTGTCTCTTCTAAATAAAAGAAAAAACCCTCATCAAAGGGCCCTATCTTTTCTATAAGGGTCTTACGTAGCATCATACATGCACCAATAACAGATGGTACTATTACAGGGGAGGTGAACCCGGAGTGCTTGCTTGGATACAATCTAGGGAAAGTTATTTTTAAAAGGGCCTTATTCAAGAGTTGAGTGGCAAGGTTTGGTATTACATCTATAGAATTTTGAAGTCTACCATCTTCAAAAACAAGCTGAATCCCACAGATCCCAGCCCTTGGATGCACCTTCATAAAATCTGCCATAGGGGTGACTACGTCAGTAACAAGTTTGATGTCTGCATTTAATAATAATATGAACTCGCCTGAAGCCAGATTAATCCCTCTATTTACTGCTCGGGCAAACCCGAGGTTTTGTCTGTTCTCTGTTATAGTAATATCTTTGTCTGGGATATTGATAGGGTCGGCAGAATTATTGACCAGTATAATTTCATACTCACAAGTTACATTTTTTCTAATAGATGCGATACAATCCATGAGGTGCTCATCTGCTCCAATGGTTACTATAATTATACTGACCATATCCTCTCTAGTCTTTCCATTACATCTTCTGGGGTAATTGCCGTCATACATATAGGGTCTCTGCACCTTTTTGCATTGCACGGATTACACCACACGTTCTTTTGGATAACCTCACCTCTAAATGGCCCTGTCCTCTTTGGATCTGCTGGCCCAAACAGGGCTATTACATCCTTTCCTAGGGCAGAAGCTAAGTGCATGGGCCCTGTATCACAGCTTACTACCGCTTTAGAGCCTGCCAGGACTTCTTTTAACTCAAGAATAGATGTCTTTCCAACAAGGTTTATTACTTCATCACCTGTCATGATTAGTATATTCTTTGCCATAGGGATATCTTCTCTACCCCCTGTAAGTACTGATTTAAAGTGAAATTTCTGCATAATGATCTTTGCGAGGTAAGCAAAGCCAATTGGCCTCCACCGATTTGCCTCTTTGGTGGCTCCGATATTTAATACCACGTAATCCCTTGGGAGATTATATGGGATTTCACCTTTTACAGGGATGTCCCATCTAATATCCTTTTCTTTTATACCAAGGTATTTTCCAAACTCTAAATATTGAAATACCATATGGGCCCCTGGGTCAGATTCGGGTATCCTTTCAAACGGAAATAGCCAGCTTAATTCTTTGCATCTTTTTTTATCAAAGCCTATGCGTCTCTTAGCCTTTGAGACCTGGCAAACCAGAGCAGATTTTATAATCCTTTGCAGATCCAATGCTATATCAAAATTTTGATATCTGAGCTGTCTTATAAGGTTAGGAAGCGCCTTTTCCCAATTATATTTGTCAAACAGTATTGCATGGTCCACATGCCCGTGTTCTGCAACTATGGGATAGCTAAGTGGCTCAGCAACCCAGTATATGTCTGCTTGCATACATTCCTTTAAGTTTATCACAAGGGGAAGTGTATTGATCACATCACCTAAAGCACCTAACTTTACAATCAATATATCCACATCTATGGTGATATTTCATATTTGCTATTTTATCAAGCCCTTGACTGCAGTATAATATAGATATATTTTGATATATATTAAATACGATCTATAAGGAGGTACCTATGGGAGAAGAGAAAAAGGGTATGGCAGCCCCCATTATCTTGGCTGTAACAGTATTTATTATTGGATTTGGCCTTGGATATTTCATATGGGGTGTAAACAGAGAAAAGGCACCTGATTATAAAAAGATACTACAAGAGACAATCGATTACATAGCCACAATAGAGCATAAAAACATGAGACTTCTTGAAAGGGCAGATACCTTGGAAAATGAAATCGCTATGTTGAAGAAAGAAAAGGAGGCCTCCCAGGTATCAGAGGATATAGAGGGTAAGATTAAAGAGATGGAAGCAAAGATACAATCCCTCCAGCAAGAGAATGCTAGTTTGAGATCTAGTGCAACTGTGGATCAGGATATCCTACAGGAGAATCAAATACTGAAGGCCAAGATCCAACGGCTCATGGAGGAATTGGCCTCCATGAAAGCCCATTTAGGGGCCGCACAGGACTTGGTGGAGCCTCAAACAACTATTGGGACTTCGAATGTTTCTCCTGCAGGGGAGGAAACTACCACTCCTTAGGTCTGGCAACCTTATGGATGAAGATATCAGCAATTTCAGGATCAAACTGAGAGCCCTTACCTTTTTCTACTTCATGAATAGCTGCATCAAAGGAAAGGGCCTTCCTGTAAGGCCTGTCAGATGTCATGGCATCAAAGGCATCTGCTACAGCGATCATTCTGGATAAAAGTGGAATATTATCGCCCTTAAGGCCTTTAGGGTAACCCTTGCCATTATAGTGCTCGTGATGATGTCTGATAATCTTTACCGCCTTTTTCATCGGGACAATGGATGATAGAATATCAGCTCCAATATCAGGATGTCTCTTTATAATCTCTATCTCATCAGATGTAAGCTTGCCTGGCTTTAGCAGGATTTTATCTGGTATACCTACCTTTCCTATATCATGCAGTGATGCAGCTATGCGCAAGATATCTATGTCATCCTCAGATGTATTAAAGGCCTTTGCTATACCTATAGAAAGGGATGTGACCCTGGTAGAATGCTGGCTAGTATGAGGGTCTCTTGCATCTAATATCTTTGCCATGGTATTCAAGGTAGATAAGATATTTTCATATAGTCCTTCATAAAGGACTACATTCTCCATACGTTCTGCTACCCTTTGAAGGAGATATACGATCTTTCCTTCTTCATCACTATCAATCCTTTTCGAGGTGATCATCTTCAGAGCGCCAAATATCTGACCTTCTATTATCAAAGGGAATGTGCTCTCGTAGTCTGTATCACCTAATGTACTTAAGACTTTATTTCTAACTACGCCCTCCATTAATAAATCATGGGCAAGGGCCAAGCCATCTCCTCCTTCAGGGTCTATAAACATCTGTGTATGTCTATCCAAAGGAAAAAAAGAAATCCTTCCTGAATCTACAATATCTGTAGCCACATCAATCATGGCTGATACCAAATCCTTGATACCCTTCAATGTGGTGACCTTCTCAGATATGGCTTGCAGTGTTGTTATTTCCTGAACCCTCTTCTCTAATTGTCCTGCAAGGTCATCTACTACACGATGCCATGCAATCTCATCCGAAAATTTCTTATTCTCTTCTAAGAGGGCCCTTTCTCTTTTTACCTTGTTTAATATATATTCAATCTGCTTGACCCTAAATGGTTTTGATATAAAGTCAGAGGCCCCATACTTCATTGCATCTATGGCTATCTCAATGGATGCATATCCTGTGATTACTACCACAGGTGTAGATACATCTCTTGCCTTAATCTCTTTTATAAGTTCAAGCCCTGTCATATTAGGCATCATTATATCTGTAAAAACACATAGGTAGGGTTCTGAGTCGAACTTGCTTATAGCACTAAGCCCATCTTCTGCAGTAAAGGCCCTATACCCTAACATCTGGATTAAATCTGAAAGGGTATCCCGTATACCAGGATTATCATCTACAATCAAAACTTTTTCTGACATTTAAGCAATTCTCTTTAGAAGCCTTCCTTTATATTCGCCAAATTCATCATCTGTGATAAGGCCTTCTGCCTTTAGGCGGCCCAGGTGTTCAATCGCTGAGAAAACCTTCTCTAATTCGTAACGCCCGCGTAAAAAATGATCTAGAGAATGCGTGGGCATCTTGGATGTGTAATTCTCTTTTTCCCCCTCTAGCCTTTTCTTGAGTAGTTCTATTTCCTCTTTAAGATGATGAATCTCCTCTAGTAAGCCCTGCCTTTGCCTGAGTCGACTTATCACGAATCTTATTTCATCAATATTAAATGGTTTTTTTATATAATAAAAAGCACCACGATTTATAGCCTTTATGGCTGAGTCTAAAGATGCATAGCCTGTAATTAGGACAAAAGGGATATCATACCCCCTTATATGAAGTTCTTGTAGTAGATCTAGACCTGAAATCCCAGGAAGTACAAGATCTGATATAATAAGGTCAACCTTTTTCTCTGGGAGGATCTCCAAAAGAGTCTCTGCCTGATGTTCGCGGACCACCTTAAGCCCTTCTTCTTTTAATATTTGCTCTATAAGGTCGAGGACTGCATTGTCATCATCTACAATAGCTGCTCTTGTAAGCCTCATCTATAGCTATATCGAAGGAGATTATATATTACTTTAGAGATAAATTTAAGTTGTTATTCTTTGTTAATACCAATTGATAGTTATCAGTAGCAAAGGCCCCCAACCCTGCCATGACCATTGGACACTCTGCTACCTGTTTGTACGCCTCTTTGTTTGACTGACAACTGACAACGGACTACTGACATCATCTATTTTTTAGCCTTGCGAGTCCTATTTATGGCCCTGTTATGTTCTGCAAGTGTAGAGGAAAAATGATGATGTCCATCTCCTTTTGATACAAAATACAGATAGTCTTTTTTGGCAGGATAAAGCGCAGCAATAATAGCGCGTTTACCCGGATTACATATAGGTCCTGGCGGCAGGCCAGAATGCCTATATGTGTTATATGCTGAATTTCTCATTAGATCCTTCTTTGCTATCTTTCTGTGGAAGTCTTCTATACCATATATAGCGGTGGGATCTGATTGCAATCTCATGCCCCTCTTTAACCGATTATGGAAAACAGCGGATATAAGGGGCATCTCTTGAGGGCATACAGCCTCTTTTTCGATTATAGATGCAAGTGTAATAACCTCTTTTGGAGAAAGACCTAAATCCCCTGCTCTCTCGGCAAGCTCTGGAGTGTAAACGTGGTGAAACTGGTTTATCATGACGCCCATGATCTCAATAGGCGTCATGTTTGGGGATAAGTAATAGGTCTCAGGGGAAAGATATCCTTCCATAGTAGGGGTATCTAGATTGAAAAATTCAAGCAACTCTTTTGAGTTTGCTAATCTGATAAATTCATCTTTATTGATTAAGCCTTTAGCTGATAGTATATTTCCTATATCAAATATATTGGAGCCCTCAGGTATAGTGACCTTATACATTAGGGTCTTTCCGTGGAAGATGATGTCTATAACCTCTTTAGGACAAAGTTTACCTTCAAATACATATATCCCTGCCTGAAGATGCCTGGCCTTTTGAGAGGATAGAGCGGTAAGCATGAAAAGTGATGCACTTGAGATGATATCGCTATTCTTAAGTTCTTTAGAGATATTCCATGCACTTGTACCGCTTTTGATATTTAACGTCACTGGCCCACTTAATAAAACAGGTGTAGTAATGAACATATAAATATGGATGACACTTACTATAACAAGAGATAATACTATAGAAAAAACTAAGCTTCTACCATCCTTCATGTATTTAGTGAATCAAGATATCCTTTAAGAATAAGACTGGCTGCTATCTTATCAACCACTTGTCTTTTTTTTATCCTACGCATGTTAGAGTGAATAAGGATGTTTTGAGCCTCATAAGTGGTGAGCCGTTCATCCCAAAGTGTTACCGGTAGACCAATGCTCTCTTCTAATTGCCTCGACCATTCCATAATACTGTTACCACAGTCTCCTATGCTTCCGTCCATATTGTATGGGAGCCCCACGATTACGTGTGTTATGTTATATCCCTTTGCAATGTCTTTGATCCTTTCTATGTGGGAATTATCTCCTCTCACATCAACTACCTCAAGTGGGTGCGCCATTGTGCACAACGGGTCACTGATAGCCACACCTATCCTTTTTGTGCCATAATCAATGCCCATAAACCTCATATTAACCACCAGTCAGCTGCCTCATGGATTTCAGTGCGTTCATCTCACCGATACAGACAAGGATATCCCCTTTAGATAGTGAGTATTCTGCAAGCGGATTAAATATCATATCCCCTTCACCACCCTTTATAGCTACTACAGTCAGCCCCAGATCCTTCCTTATCGGTGAGTCTCTTAATGTCTTGTCAATAAGAGCAGATGAGGCATTTATCTTAAATTCCTCCATCTGGATATAGAAATCTTCCCTCTTCTCTCCTGTTGCCAGTTCTACAAAATCCACTACTGTGGGCTTTAAGATTATATTGGCCATGTGCCGCCCACCTATCATATATGGAGAGACTACCCTATCCGCACCTGCCCGTTTTATATTCCTTATGGAATCCTCGGTCTCTGCCCTGGCAAGGATAAAGATGCTTGGATTTAGTTCCCTTGCAATAAGTGTTATATACACATTTGTCACATCAGATGCCGCTGTTGCTATAAGACACTTGGCCCTTTTAATACCCCCTCTGATGAGGATTTCTTCCTTTGTAGCATCGCCTATTATGTAGGAGATATTCTCTTGCTCTAAAGGCTCTATGGTAGATGGGTTTGAATCTATTACTACAAAAGGGGAGTCATTTGCTTTTAGTTCTTTACATATAAGGGAACCTATCCTTCCATTACCACATATTATATAATGCTGTTCCATACTTGCTATCTTTTTATCCAATCTCCTCCTCCCTAAAAGATCTTGCAGTTCGCCTTCTATCATAAGTTGTGCAATAGTTGCAAAGCCATATGCAGCAGTTCCAACCCCTATAAAGATAATAAAGACATCAAAGACCTTGCCGGCACTTGATAAGGGCTGAACCTCTCTATAGCCTATAGTAGTAATGGTTATAAGGGTCATAAAGAAAGAATCTAGTATACCCCAGTCTTCTATAAAATGAAAACCTAAGGTCCCCACTACAAATATAAAGAAAAATAAACTAGCTACTATTTTAGCCTTGCCTTCAATAGGGATATCTCTTACTTCCAATGAAATTCCTTTACCTCTACCTGAAATGATGTGCCCCTGCGGGCTGGATCCCCAAAAAAGGCAACTACAAAAGGTATATCAACTGATGAAGGCAGTATTCCTGTATCTGCAGGCCTAGAGCCCAGTAAGGCATTTATCTCGGTACTCTTCTGTCTTGTAAATTCAGATGAATTAGGTATAATACCTGCATAAGCATCACGCGATGCTATAAGATTTTTATTGCTATCATAGAGCCTTGCTTGGACCAGCACAGAACCCACTGGGCGCTTTGTAAGTTTTTTAATCACACCTTTTATTACTAGTACTGTACCTTCCTTATAATTGTTGAGTGTCTCATAGGTAACGCTACCTTCTGGGATATTAAAAAAGGGCCCTCTTTCCAGCATATCTTGGCTGGTATCCTCTACGGAATTGTCTAGTTCAAACAGTCTATCTCTCATAAACCATACACAGCTGCCTATTATTATAATAAGTATTAATGCAACCAACCAGTATTTTTTGGACCTTTTCTTCTTTTCTTGAGGTGGCAATCCTATATCAACTTGAGTGTCTCCTGCTTCTTCACCCGAGCCTAAGATGGAATCAATCTCTTTTATAACAGACTCGGGTTGAGTTTGAAGAGCCTCCTCATCTGTGGTCTCTTCCAGGCTTTTTTGTTTTGGGCTATCAAGTTGTTCTTGGAGGCTATTTTTTTTGGTCTCTAATGCCTCCTCTATCTCTTGTTCTAGGGATGAACCTTTAAGCTTATCGAATTTGAATACATGAGAGCATATGCTGCACCGCATCCTTACATCTTCTCTTGTGAGCATACTATCATCTACTTTGAATTTACTATGACAGTTAGGACATTCTACTATCATAAGCTACTCCCTGTCCTGGGTTTCCAAGACATATATCTCTGGTAAAGTTCGGTATTTTTCTCCATAATCTAGACCATAGCCTACTACAAATCCTTTTTCCAGACAAAACCCTGTAAAATCAGGCCTTATATGAGCTTGTCTACGCCAGGTCTTATCAATTAGTGTACAGATTTTAACAGATTTAGCTTTCCTTGCTATAAGGTGCTTTTTAAACATACCCAGTGTATGGCCTGTATCTGTTATATCATCTACTATCAAGACATTCTTATTTTCTATATCTATCTCAATGTCTTTTAAGATCTTTACCTCTCCAGATGGGCTATCAGATTTTCCATAACTAGCTAGTCTGGCAAAGTCTATCTCAAGGGGCAACTCTATTTGTCTCACCAAATCCGACATAAAGATAAAACAACCCTTTAATATCCCTATGACCACAAGGTTAGAGCCTTTACAAGCAGTTGTTATTTCACCTCCCAGCTGAACGACCCTTGTAGCGATTTCTTCAGCTGTATACAAAACCCTCATAAAAAACATATATAGTATTGGCTTAGACCTGTCAATAAAGTGTTCCTATTGCTAGGCCAGACAGCTGAATATAAGATAGCTATTGACCCCCGGCACATTTTTAGAATAAGAGTATTTCTCTTTACATAGAAGGGCATACTATTACTTATGTTCATAATAAAAGGGTTCCAGGAGCGATATTATGAAAGATAAAAAGCTTTTCCATAATCTAGACCTGATGTTCTTCCCAGAGACTATAGCAATAATAGGGGCATCTGATGTCCCTGGCAAATGGGGTTTTTTGTTAACATCCAATATATTAGGTGGTGGATATAAAGGAAAGGTGTTACCCGTAAACCCCAATAAGAAATCTATCATGGGTCTCAATGTATATAGCTCTCTCCAAGACATCCCAGGAGATGTAGACATGGCAGTTATCACCATCCCTGCAAAGGGTGTGCCTGATATCTTAAAAGATTGTATTGCCAAAGGTATACGTGCAGCAATAGTCATAACATCAGGATTTAGTGAGATAGGAGACCAGGGTGCTAAATTGGAAAGTCATATCTCGGAGATTGCCTCTCAAGGGGGGCTTACTTTTATAGGACCTAATACTATGGGGATTGTATCGACACATAACAGCCTTGTGGCTGTGGGGGCCCCCTTAAGTCCTATAAAGGGAGGGCTTGGTATAATCTCTCAAAGTGGGAACCTTGGGACTCAGATCATACAATGGGCTACCTCTAAAGGCATTGGTGTAAGCATTTATGCAGGTACAGGAAATGAGGCACTCCTCAAGACAAATGACATCCTTTCCTATTTTGGTTATCGAGGTGAAGTTAGGGCAATAGCACTATATATAGAGGGCATAGATGATGGAAGGGTCTTTATGGAGTCTGTAAGAGAGATAACAAAGGTAAAACCTGTTGTGGCCTTAAAGGGAGGCAGGACAATAACCGGGTCAAAAGCAGCCAAGTCTCATACCGGTTCCATGGCAGGTTCTTTTGAGGTATATAGTGCAATGTTTAAACAAACAGGCGTTATACAGGTAGACAGTCCATCGGAGCTATTAAATGTGGCAGGGGCTTTGTCAGTTCTTCCTATCCCAAAGAGCAATCGGGTGGGTATTATGAGTTTAGGCGGTGGCTGGGGTGTGGTTACTGCTGATGAGTGTGAAAGCGCAGGACTTGAAATTCCTTCTTTGTCAGATGACATTATAAGAGACCTGGATACCAGGTTGCCGGATTTCTGGAATAGGGGGAATCCAATAGATCTAGTAGGAGAGCCAGATCCAGATCTTCACATACATGCCCTCAATTTGCTGGCTAGGTGGGATAGAGTGGATTCTATTATCGCCTTGGGTATAATAGGACAGATTTCTTTCTATAGGGCTACCTTAGCAATTCAAGAGAGGATTAGTGACAAAAGGTTTAGACAAGAGGCTATTGAATCAGTGATAGAGGCACGCTCTGATATAGAAAGAAGGTTTCTTACAGAGATGGCAAGACTGCAAAAAGAGACATCTAAACCTATTATAGCGGTCTCCCTTGCAGAAGGAGATGCGGAATTTGTAACTAATATAGATGGTTATGGAAGCGTTATTACACTCTCTACCCCAGAGGAGGCTGTAAATATCATTAAATATATGGTCAAGTATCAAAGATATCTTGATAATCTTTAGTGTGTCAGGCCATCATGAAGCCCCCCACCCGCCTCAGGCGGGTGGGGGCTTCATGGATTGTTGCCCAGGGGGAATTCTTTTGAGTGGACGCCTCAACGTTTTTTGCAGACGAGAAGGAATTTGGGCAACAAACAGATTGTATCTTGCTACGAAGATTTTGGACTATTGAATGGGTTCATAACTTGACACAAGCGTTTTTTTTCTTTAATTGTACTAACATGGTTTATGCTAAGGAAAAGAGGACATTTACACGCAAACCTTTAAAAGATGCCCGTGGTTTTGTGGAATTAAAGGAAGAAAGGCAAGAAGTTGCTATAATTAATGCAAGTAAGGGCGGTGTATGTATTGCAGGGACGAAACTCCCAGTAGGTAGAGTAGTACGTCTATATTTAGATGTTCCCAAAATAGGCCTTGGTGTTCCATTATACTGTAAGGTAGTGTGGGCAGCCTCTGACCAGCCCGAGGAGAGGGGAATGGGCCTTTCTTTCCTTAATACAAACAAGATCCTGTTCAAAGAGGAATTTGCCTCTTTTAGTAAGTTTATAGACTCCTTGGATGCAGGTTATAGATTCTAGGAAGACGTTATCCCCCGATCTCATTCATTAAAGAGATTGTCCTGCCACTGTAATTATAGGAGATTTTATGAGAGCCAGGTTTGCTCATTATCCCTTGTTCTAGTAGTTCTTCCAAGGCCTGGTCAGTTATGCCTCTCCTTATAGGGCCCAATATATCCAGTTCATGATCCCAGAGCAGACAAGGTCTTAGATAACCATTTGCAGTAAGGCGTATGCGGTTACATCTACTACAAAAGCTGTTATCACTTAATGGAGAGATAAAACCAACCTTTCCTCTTGCCCCAGGTAACCTAAAGACCTGTGCAGGGCCAAGACCCGGGGCCAAAGGCTCCATTTCACCAAACGATCTTTCAATGAGTTGTCTTATCTCATAAGATTTCATTACACTAGATGAGCCGAATTTACTTGCACAACCTATAGGCATAAGCTCTATAAAACGGACATCTATAGGTATATCCATTGTAAGTCTTGCAAATGATGAGATCTCTTCATCATTAAAGCCTTTGATTGCAACGACATTTATCTTTACAGGGGCAAAACCCTCACTTAGAGCATTTTCTATACCAGATAAAACCTTATCTAGAGCATCTACCCTGGTAATATATACAAACTTGTCTTTGTTAAGGGTATCAAGGCTGATATTTACTCTATCAATACCCACTGATCTTAGATCCTTTGCCAGGCCACCAAGGAGCAAACCATTTGTGGTGAGGGTTAGCTCCTTTATATTATCGATTGCCTTTATGCGCTCAAGAAAACCCAGTATCCCCCTTCTTACCAGCGGCTCACCTCCAGTTATCCTTATTTTTTCTACCCCCCGTTTAGCGCAGATCTGGATGATACGCAAAAACTCTTCGTATCTCATGATGGAATCATGAGGCAACCACTGTATGCCACCTACAGGCATACAATACCTACATCGAAGATTGCACCTGTCTGTAACAGATATCCGTATGTATCTTATCCTTCTTGAATATTTATCTACCAGATATTTCATCTATACTACCTTCTTGATCACCTTTTCTATTGCCCCATCAAACAGGGCCCTGGTTCCACCACCTTCCATCACTATCTTGAAGGTCTTATTCTTATCGATTATTTTAGATCCTGCAAGCCATGTAATCCCTGAGGATCTAAACACATCAAGTAACATGGGTGTAGATGGCCCCATAAGGATTATATCCCTTGCGTTTTTTGCTAATTCCAGGATACCAGGCAGGGTATCATTTATGAGCGTTGTGGCTGTTACAATCACTAAATCAGCCTCTGATATACAAGATGGCATATCCTCTTGAGGACGGATAAGTGGATTTGCTACTTGTCTATTGTCAAACGCAGCAACCTTACATCCCTGTGCGAAAAGTCTTTTTGCAACAGGTTCAATCATGCCTACCATAGCTATTTTATCACCATCTTTAATCTTTATTTGATCAAGGATATCACCAGGTGTGGCACCTGATGCCTCAGGGTTCAACGCATTTATAGTAGCCAGAGCGATAGCCCTTGATATGTAGTCTTCATTCATACCAAGCTTAAGGAGATCTTCCACCAAAGAGCCCCCAAGGTCTCCTGCCAGGTTAAATACATTACAGGATCTATTCTCTACCCAGGAGAGATTTGCACTGAGACCAATCCCTGAATTAGCTACTTCTACTGCTATATACCCCAGAGACAAGACAACCCTGGAGACAACAAGCCTTTTTGCTTCATTTCCTATTGTCTCTATAATCCTAGTCAACATAATAAAAAATTTATAACACAAAAAATAGGCTTTCTCAAGTATATATATTTGTAAACATAATTTATATGAAAATGCCAAAGGTCGTTGTCCGTTATTTGTTATCCGTTCTCCGTTGTCTGTTTATATGAAAATAGCAATCAGCTGTCAGCATTCAGCTGTAGGGGCCTTTTGCCCTCATCGGCCCGCTTAAGGGAACGGGCCCTACATTGTGATACGTTCATTTCCATCCTTGGTTGTGAGCGTGGATCGCTCATGCACGTTTATGGGAGCTTATTTAATCTTGTTATAACGTCAAGACTCACATCCCTTTGTTGACATCCCCCGTTACCCTCTTGTATATTACCTTTGATTTCGAAAAAGGAGCGCAAATGAGGATTGGTAAACCAGGCAAGGTTACAGAGAGAATACTCCTTCTGGGGCAACGAGAATCTTGTGTTTATATCCTCCGTGGAGACAGTGAATATGCACTCTTGTGAGGAGGAATGATCTATATTGTTCCAGATGTTCTCCAGCAGCTTATTGGTTTTGGGATTGAAGAGGAGAAGATAAAACAGATCATTATTTTACATTCCCACTTTGATCATATAGGGATAGTCTCATTTTTTAAAAAGCGATGGCCATGGGCTAAAATAACGGCTTCGGCTAGGGCCAAAAAGCTTTTATCCAGCCCCAAGGTTGTTGAAATCATTGCTACCTTCAACCAGGCCCTCATAGCTAAATACGAAAGGAAAAATAAAACCCAGGAACTGGATTTAGCCTTTACCGGGATTGAAGTGGAAAATGTAGTAGGAGAAGGAGATGTGCTTTCCTGTGGTGATCTGACCATGGATACCGCACGCATCAAGCATTCTTCTCTTGATATCGGGCCTCAAGGATAAGTGAGGAGATGGCCAATCAAATAACAAGACCTAGAGATTTTTGAGTGTTGACTTATATAACCCTTGTGCGTAGTCTATAAAGGGGAGGGCCTATGGAAGAAAAAAAATTTGTAGAAATGAAGGTGATTGGGATTGCCTTGGATCCTACGAATAACACCCCTATTGTAGTATTACGAGACCAGGATAATAAGATAATATTGCCAATCTGGATAGGCATCATGGAGGCAAGTGCTATAGCCGCAGCAATGGAAGGAGTAGCCTTTTCTAGACCTATGACACATGATCTTCTTAAGATCGTTATAGAGCAGCTAGGCGGTAAGGTTATCAAGATTGAGGTTATAGATCTCAAAGATAATGTATTTTATGCACTGGTAAGCATAGAGACCGATAAAGAGCCTATCATTATAGATGCAAGGCCATCTGATGCCATTGCATTGGCCTTAAGGACTAAGGCCCAGATATTTGTTGCCAGTCATGTACTAGAGGAAGCAAGCCATATTGATTCTGCATCTAAAGTGGATGAAGAGACTGTCTTTGATTATGGAAAAGACAAAGACAAGCTCAAAGAAATTTTGGAAAAGATGAAACCTGAAGATTTTGGCAAGTTCAAGGCATAAGGTGAAATTTAATTACTCAAGTTTCGCACCCCTGAATTGGGATAGGAGCATATAGGATCTGTTCTAAGGTGTCAATACAGGAGGAGCAATCCTCTTCAATTTTGAAAAGTTCAAATATTTTTGAAAGGCTGATTCGGAAAAGACCTTGGAAGAATTCCCGGAGCCTTTGTGCATATGTGATAACCGAGGATTCATCGCCCAATTGCTGGAATAGCCCTCCAATTG
>JAGGYK010000183.1 GCA_021162585.1 Deltaproteobacteria bacterium | reverse complement strand
GGTGGCTTCATTTGCTTTGTTACCTCCACAAACGCACCTTTGGTGATAGACTGGTAGCTATCCTTTGCCTATGTCGGACTTTAACCGACAAGAAATTGCCAGCTTTGCCTGGCGCACTCATATAAACGCGCATGAGCGCTTTGCGCTCACAACCAAGCATGAAAATGAACGTATCACAAAGTAGTACCCGTTCCCTTAAGCGGGCCGATGAGGGCAAAAGGCCCCCTACAAAACTTTGTGCTTATTTTTGTATAAAATGCACTTCGGACATTATCTGGAAATAAGTCTATTCACTATTTTCATATAACGTGGGCTAACTCCTGGTTTTACGAAAACTGCCAGAATGCCCTGCCCGCCTGAGGTGGGCGAGAAGCTTAACTATACATTGCCTGCTAGCTGGAATATAGGTAAATACATGGCTACCACGACCCCACCTATAACGCCACCTAAGAATACTATAAGCAAAGGTTCGAGTATGGATGTAAGTGAGGAGACAGCAGTGTCTACTTCCTCATCATAGAAATCAGCTATCTTTGATAACATCTGGTCAAGTGCACCAGTTGCCTCACCTACAGAGACCATCTGAACTACCATGGGCGGGAAGACTCCAGATTGCCCAAGGGGTTCTGCTATGGACTTACCTTCGCTTATGGATTTGCGAACATTAATCACAGCTTCTTCTACAACCTTGTTACCAGTAGTCTTGGATGTGATCTCTAGTCCGTCCATAATTGGTACGCCAGAAGATATCATAGTGCCGAGTGTCCTGGTAAACTTTGCTACAGAAACCTTTTTAAGCAATAGTCCAAATATAGGTAGCTTCAACGCTGTATTATCCAAGAAATAACAGCCTCTCTCATTGGATCTCATCCACTTAAAGGCAATAAATAACAATACTCCAACCCCTATCAAGTGTAGTGTGTAATGACGGAAGAAATTACTTAGATTTACAACAAATTGTGTAGGAGCTGGGAGGGCAGCACCAAATTGAGAAAACACGTCTTGAAACGTAGGTATTACAAATATCATTAAGATGGCTACTACGCCAATAGCTACACACAAGACTACAATCGGATACATCATAGCACCTTTGACCTTACTCTTTAGGGCTTCGGTCTTTTCCATGTACTGTGCAAGTCGATTCAAGATTATATCAAGTACCCCACCTATCTCACCAGCTGCGACCATGTTTACATAGAGAACGTCGAATACAGAAGGGTGCTTTTTTAATGCATCCGCAAATGTGGACCCTCCTTCCACGTCTTGTTTGATTTCAATGAGAATCTTTTTGAATGCGGGGTTTGCCTGTTGGCTTGCGAGTATGTCTAAGCACTGTACAAGTGGGAGCCCTGCATTGATCATAGTGGCAAATTGTCTTGTAAATACTACAACGTCCGTTGTTTTAACCTTTTTTTTGAATAGAACAATCTCTTTTGGTTTAACCTTCATTTTTACAGGGAGTATCCGCTGGCGCCTCAATATCAAATTGGCAGCCGCTTTATTTTGTGCCTCGATTTCTCCCTTTTTTATACTACCGTCTGTCAGTTTCCCTTCCCATACAAATACCGGCATGATCTATCTCCCACTTCTTATATTAAGCCCCCTCTGCCCGTGTGGCGAGGCTATCATTTGTCTGAGTTCTTCTGAGTCATGAGACCAACCTAGTGCATCATCTAGGGATATTAGCTTGCGCATAAACAGACTAAAGAGTGATTGGTTCATCGTCTGCATCCCATGTTTTGTTTGGCCTACCTGCATTTGAGAGTATATCTGGTGGATCTTGTCTTCTCTTATAAGGTTACTTATAGCAGGTGTAGCTATCATCAATTCGACAGCTAAGACCCTGCCTTTGCCATCCAATCTAGGGACAAGTTGCTGTGCAACCACTGCTTCTAAGACAAAGGAAAGCTGGGCCCTTACCTGTGCTTGCTGTGAAGCAGGGAAGGCATCTATTATCCTATTGATAGTTTGAACTGTAGAATTGGTATGTAAGGATGCAAGAACGAGGTGTCCTGTTTCTGCTATGGTCAGCGCTGCTTGTATGGTTTCTAAATCCCGCATCTCACCAATAAGCACCACATCTGGATCCTGTCTAAGGATATATTTCAGGGCATTTGCGAATCCTTTTGTATCTGACCCTATTTCCCTCTGGTTTACGATACAACCTTTATGTTTGTGTACAAACTCAATGGGATCCTCTATTGTTACTATGTGTGCATGATGTTCCCTGTTTATCTTATCAATCATTGCGGCAAGTGAAGTGGATTTTCCACTACCCGTAGGACCTGTGACAAGGATAAGACCTCTAGGCATATTTGTTAAATTATTCACTACACCAGGAAGGCCCAAAGATTCTATAGACATGATCTCATAGGGTATCATCCTAAATGCCCCTGCCACTGCACCTCTCTGCACAAATATATTAGCCCGGAAGCGGGCAAGCCCCTTTATCCCAAATGAGAGGTCTAGCTCTTGTTCTTCCTCAAAACGGTGCTTTTGTGCCTCTGTAAGGATGGAATAGCACAATTTTTTTGTGTCTTGAGGAGAAAGTTGTGGCATATCCAAGGGATATAATGATCCTCTTACCCTTATCTGAGGGGCAGTGCCAGTAGTAATATGAAGGTCAGACGCCCCTTTTTCTACCATTATCTTTAATAATTCATGAACACTTGACATTTATATTCTCCAGATCAATCGGCTATAGTAGTCCTTAATACCTCTGAGACACTAGTTATACCCTCAGCTATTTTAGTTAAGCCACTTTGCCTCAATGTCTTCATACCCTGCTGGGTGGCTCCTTTTTTTAGCTCAGATGCAGAGGCCCCCATTAGGATTAGATCCTTTATGTTTTCATCAATTGGCATCACCTCGTACAATGCCACTCTTCCCTTGAAGCCCGTATTTCCGCACATTGGACATCCTTTACCCCTGTAACATATTGTATTTTCGGCTTCTTGAGGGTCCATACCCATCTGGATAAGGGTTTCTTTTGGTATATCATCCTCTGTCTTGCACTTAGGGCAGATCTTTCTAGCAAGCCTTTGTGCCACCACGAGATTTACTGATGAGGCAACAAGAAATGGCTCTATCCCCATATTGAGCAATCTATTTATAGTAGAAGGTGCATCATTAGTATGCAGTGTGGAAAGCACAAGGTGCCCGGTAAGTGCAGCCTTGATACCGATTTCAGCTGTCTCAAAATCCCTGATTTCTCCAACCATGATGATATCAGGATCCTGTCTCAGAAAAGATCTCAGTGCCGCAGCAAAGGTAAGGCCAATTTCTTCATGCATATGTACTTGATTTATTCCTTCCAGGTTATATTCTACAGGGTCTTCTGCAGTGGAGATGTTTCGTTCCATTGTATTAAGTTCAGTGAGCGCTGAATAAAGCGAGGTAGTTTTACCAGACCCGGTAGGGCCGGTTACTAAAACCATTCCCCATGGCTTATATATGGCCTCTTTAAATTTCTTTAGAGCATCTTGCTCGAATCCAAGTTTGGTCATATCAAGCTGAAGGTTGGATTTATCAAGGATTCTTAAGACTACCTTTTCGCCAAAGAGGGTAGGAAGCGTTGATACACGGAATTCGATCTCTTTTCCTCCCTGGATTTTCAGCTTGATCCTTCCATCCTGAGGCAACCTGCGTTCAGCTATATCTAGTTTGGACATAATCTTTATCCTGGATATTATGGCGTTTTTTAGGCGCATAGGCGGTTTCATTGCCTCATAGAGTATACCATCTAGCCTAAATCTGACCCTTAAGAATTTTTCATAGGGTTCTATATGGATATCACTAGCACCCCTTTTTATGGCATCTACCAGGATAAGATTGACCAATTTTATTACCGGGGCTTGATCAGCCTCTTTTTCAAGATCACCAACAGAGACCTCATCCCCTGTGTCTGCTACTTCGACCTCCCCTGGTATATCCTCCATATCACGTAGGGCATCATCTAGGGTAGCGGACCGATCGTAGAAGTGGTCAATTGCCCATTTCAAGGAATCCTCTGAAGTAACATGTACCTCTATAGAATAACCAGTTAAGAATTTTAGGTCGTCCACTGCAAATATATTTGCAGGATCAGTCATTGCGACCTTGAGTATGGACCCTTCTCTTTCAAATGGGACTGCCATATATTTCTGGACTATATTGAGTGGAATAAGTTTTACTACCTCAGGATCCGGATTGATGTCTTTAAGTACTACAGGGGGGACCCCATATTGCTGACCTAGAAATTCCACAAGCTGTTCTTCACTAATGTACCCTAACTTAACCAGCTGCGAGCCTAACCTTGAACCTGTAGCCTTTTGCGTCTTTTGCGCCTCGATGAGTTGTTCTTGGCTTATTAGGGCATTCTTGATTAGTTTTTCACCTATAGGTTCCTTTACCATAAAGATCTCTCTGCAAAAATCTATCGGTAATAGAGGCCTATGACTTTAGTAATTCTATGATGATAGCATTATATTATACAAGACCTAAATCTTTATCTATCTCAGCCATGGAATTAAGGCAAATATTAACAAAATCTGGCAGGGCCAGTCCTAGTTTTTCACACAGCATTATCTTACTTCTACTTACATTTCTGGCAAAGCTAGTCTCCCCCATTCGTTTTACTATAGACTTAGGTTTTACACTTTTTATTTTTTTATCAGGGTAGATAAGGGTGGTAGCCACAATAAGGCCTGTTATTGTCTCTCCTGCAGTAATGGCGAAGTGAATAGGTTTTGTTCGTGTAATGCCTAAATTTTCTGCATTATGTGCCTTTATAGCATCTATGATCTCGCCTCTTACCCCTTTTTCTTCAAGAATTTTTGCTGTGACTAGCCCATGACGGGTTATATCATCTTTTGTCTCATTATAATCCAGGTCGTGTAAGAGCCCTGCTAATGCCCACATTTCCTCATCTTGGTCTAATCGTTTAGCCAATCCTCTCATAACAGCCTCTGTTGCAAGGCAGTGTTTCCTTAGATTCTCCTGGTGTAGATATTGCTCCAACAATTTAAGAGCATTGTCTCTTGCAATGCCGTAATCGTTCATATCATCCCTTGATAACAGATTTATGTATCTTGATACCCTTTCCTTTTACGGATTTCATCTATAGAGATTACATGTCCCATATCTGGTATACCCCTGGCTTTGTTTTTAGGCCTACTATGCTTATTTGCTTTGTTTTTATCTGGGCTAGGAAGAGCAACAATCTGTATGGAGATACCTTTCATTGTGAATGGTGTTCCATTAATATAGTCATCCTTTAATATCCAGGTCATTTCCTGGGGTGGAAATCCGAGAAATAGCAACCTTATCTGGTACCATCTGGGTTTCATGTCCGGCTCTATACATTCCACTCTGACATAAACAGTAGGCTTATTATCTATATATATGGCTGCTATGTCTCCTGTCTTAAGCATACAATATTCATATCACATCAAGGATGTGATAGCAACAGATTGTCTTAGGAGCTTCAGGATAATGGCGTCCCCAAGGGGATTTGAACCCCTGTTGCCGGCGTGAAAGGCCGGTGTCCTAGGCCAGGCTAGACGATGGGGACACTATCAGTGAGCCAGGAGGGGATCGAACCCTCGGCCACCGGATTAAAAGTCCGGTGCTCTACCAACTGAGCTACTGGCTCAAAGTGAGATTCCTATCTCATGCTTGGACAAAAATATCAAGGCCAAATCTATGGATGAGCCCCTCTAAACACAACAATTAAAGGATATATCCGCCCTTGTGATACGGAAGGACTTTGCTTACATATATAATTATGATACGAGAATAGGGGGATATTAATATGGATATCAATTTAGAGAACTTTTTACCTATATTATCTTTTGCAGGGATAATAGTTGCATCTTGGATAGCAGGGATACTATTTCAGAGATGGGTAATTTTCTCTCTACGGGCCTTTGCAAAAAAGACTGCCTGGAAATGGGATGATATAATTGTAGGCGCATTACATAGAGTAATAGTCCTGTGGTTTATTATAGCAGGCATCTCTACAGCAAACCATTTGACAGATATCCCTTCTTCTATAAAGGTCCCTATAGATAAGATACTTGTAATATTAGTCATAGTTACCATTACCTGGGTTATATTAAAGATATTCACAGATCTTATTCGAATCTATATGGATAAGCTTCAAGAAAGGCTACCCACGACCTCGTTATTAATAAACTTTATTAAGATAACAATCTTGGTTCTTGGTGGGTTGATGGTTATGCAATCTCTTGGTATATCTATAACACCCATACTTACCACCTTAGGTATAGGGGGTTTGGCTGTGGCACTGGCTTTGCAGCCTACATTATCCAATCTCTTTTCCGGCATACAGATTTTGGCCTCCAGACAGTTAAAGCCAGGCGATTACGTGAGGCTGGAGACAGGTGATGAGGGGTATGTTACTGATATTACCTGGAGAAATACCACGATAAGAACGCTTGCGAATAATACTATAGTGATACCAAATTCAAAACTAGCAGACAATATCATCACAAATTATTACCTTCCCAGGAAAGAAATAGCAGTGAGAGTTCAGGTCGGGGTGAGTTATTCTAGCGATCTGGATAAAGTAGAGGATATTACCATTAATGTTGCAAGAAATGTAATGAAGGATGTAGCAGGATTAACAACATTTGATCCCTTTATACGCTATCACACTTTTGGCGATTCCAGCATAAATTTTACCGTTATTATGCGAGCTAATGAGGTGATAGACCAGTACCTTATAAAACACGAATTTATAAAACGCCTCCATAGGGTATACAAAGAAAAAGGGATAGAGATCCCTTTCCCTATTACCACTGTTTATATAAACAGCGAGGATTAAATTCGAGTTTTATATGAAAATAGGGGTCAGGGATCAGGGGTCGGGGGTCAGTTTGAGACGGGGGAGACAGCGGACTGGGATGTTGTTTTGTTTTCATCC
>JAGGYK010000048.1 GCA_021162585.1 Deltaproteobacteria bacterium | reverse complement strand
TATTTAGCCTATAGCTCCGCCTAACTGGGTGAACCCAGGTAGGTGCCTATGGCAAATTTTCTTTTTATTTGTATTCTTAAACTAACCAATCAATTACCGACTAATGCCAAAACCTGTGTCCATCTTAAAATAAAAAACCCGACTGACTAGTTAATCAGTCGGGCTTCGTAAGCCTCTTTTTATTTTTGGCCCTCGTAGGGCTCTTATTTCTTTGTAAAATAAGTTCTAACTATGTTCTAGTCCACCTACAGGTGGACTAATCTAATATTATGAAAACACCTCCTTGAGATCGAGAGGGCATCTTTCCCTTTGATTCTCTGAGACCTCATTCTTTGGCTTGTCCTTTAGTCGCAAAGTTTGAACATACCCACACTTCGGACACTTGATCTCCACTTCAATGATATCACCTTTCATGAGGAGTCGCCCGCACTTTTTGCATCTAATCTCACTCATTTTTGCATTCTCCTCACATTGGGGTCTTATTTTTAACCGCTGCCTTTAGTCCCGTTATTTTACCTGTTGACTTGAGAGCAGCATATGCCTCTGATCTAAGTATATCGATATATCTAGCCAGTCTCTCTTCATATTCATTGGGAGTACTCTCACAGAGTTTCAGATAACTCTTTTCTGATTCATTATCTGTCTTCTCTGACATCATTCCATCTCATATTTTTTTATAATACTTATGGATGCAAAAAATCACTACAAGAGAAAATGGCAGCAAGAATATTGCCGGGGCATATGGAGGGGCATATGTACCCAAAAAACCCTGGGCTGTATTAAACCAGCCACCATCCTCACCGCCGGGTATAGATTCAGTGATCATGGCAAAGATATCTGTACCTGCTATTATCCATATCAGGATGCTCCCCATCACCACCTTTGCTAATTGGTGAATTTCATAAAGATCCTTAAGGCCTGATAAATAGAATATCCCGGCAAAGAGTATAATAAGTCCGCCCCATCCACCCCTGAACCCGTCATTAGGTATATTTAGGACACCAATACTATACTCACTACCTGTTATTGTTACGATTAAATCTGTAATGCCAAAGGCCAGAGTAGCTAGACCTAGGATCAAAAAATATATAAAATAAAGATCATTGTTTTTTTCTAGTCCGGATCGTTTTGTCATCTTATGCCACCCCCATTAATTTCCATAGTAGATGTAGTAGGCCGCCCCATGTAAAGACTACTACTAAAAGAACAGCCAAACTTCCAAGAAATGTCTTCCCCCCTTCCCTGAGCATCATTGCAAATGTTGCAATACAGGGGAAATATATTGAAACCAGCACCACTGCGCTTATCATCTGATATTTTGTCATCTCGATAGCGCTAAGTTGCGCAACAGCCAGGTCCTTTCTTAGAAACGCAGCCACCAGTGGGCCTGCGGTCTCTCTGGGCACACCGAACCAACCCTCAAACATGGGTGCTAAAATATTACCCAGCCAATCTATGGTTCCTGCCAGATACAGGACATTTACTAGTAAACTTCCAAAAATTACAAGTGGAACAGCCACCTTTAAAAAACCACTTGTCCTCATCCATACCTTTCTACTAATATTACGGGACATGGGTTTTTGGTATGGAGGTACATCCATAAGTATCTCTGGGATCCTACCTGGAATTACCTTGTTCAGTATATAACCAAATATGAAATATCCTGCCATCAGGTAGAGCATAACAAATCCTATAGACCCTGGAATCACATCCTGCATAATCCCGATCTGGGCGCCGCATGGGATAAATACAGCGAGTAGAGTCATCATCATAAATCGTTGTTTCTTTGTCTCTAGAATTCTTGTTGCGCCAACAGCTGGTACATTACACCCAAGGGCAAGGACCGACGGTACAATGGCATATCCATGGAGACCAATCTTGTGCAAGACAGTATCAATAAGCACTGCAAGCCTTGGCATGTATCCTATATCTTCCAACAGGGCAAGCATGAGATAAAAGATAAATATCGCTGGTAAAACCACGCCAACAGGGACAAATAGCCCTGAGCTCAGTGCACCAAATGATTCAAAACAGTTATCCGATGCCGCAAGCACACCGTTTTCGAGGTGTCCTACATCTACTATCAAGGCATAGAACCAGTTTCCTAGCCCCCCAGGGAAGACTGCCTGTAACCATGGCAGCCAGTGTTCATCAAATATCTTGACCAAAAAGCCATCTGTAAAGAATCCTGCAAACGAACCAAATATACTCCAAAACCCGTACAATACAGCGATAGCAAACGGTATGCCGGTTGCAGGTTTTACCGTGAAATCTCCGATCGCATCTTTTAGCGTGTGTTGGTATTCCCCAAATGTTACAATCTTTTTTGATATCCCCTCAATTAATGCCCAACGTTCATCTGGTGTGTTAGCTTTATGTTTTATACCTTCTGTCCTCTCAACAATATCTTCCACCTTGACTGGGGTTGCATCTTTCAATCTAGAGACTAATGCAAAGATACCTTCGCCGCTTATTCCAACTGTCGGTACTACTGGTATCCCAAGGATTTGCTCTAACTTTTTGGCATCAATATCGATGTTTTTATCTATCGCCACATCCCACATATTAAGTGCAATGACTACAGAAAATCCTTGCTCAATGATCTCCAATGCCAGATAAAGGCCTCGCTCTACCTTGGAGGCGTCAATAACGCACATCACCTTTGACCCTTTGCTTTCATGCAGCATTCTTACTGCAACCTCCTCGGCCTTATCCTTTGGTTCCAAAGAGAATGTCCCCGGCACATCGATGATCTCAATGTCTTTACCCTCTAAGCGCATATAACCCTTTGTATAGTCAACGGTTGTCCCTGGATAATTTGATTCAATGATATTTGCAGCGGTCAACCTGTTAAAAAATACACTTTTGCCAACATTTGGGTGACCCATTAGTAAGATCTTCATCCATCTACCTCCACAATGATTTTATCCGCGATGCCTATCCCTAATGAGATATCGGCTTCGTCAACAACAACAACGACAGGCCCTTTTAGCGGTTCTTTGGTTAGCATCTTTATCTTTTTGCCAACCCTGACACCCATGCCTGCAACTCGTGCTCTAACGCCCTCCTGAATCTTGGCTACTACACCCTCTTCTTCATAGGCCATTTCATCTAACCTTTTTTGCACCTAGCGCCTCCTTTCATCTCATCTTATTTTTGCACTATAATTCTTTTTGCCATCCCTCTACCAATGGCAATCGTGCTACCATTAATCTCAAGAACTACTGGACCACGATTAGAAGATACCATCCTAACAATACTTCCTTCAGATACTCCGCGGAGTAATAATTTTTGTCTGAGGCCTTGCCCCCCTTCTATAGCCACAATCTTTGCTATTTCTCCGGATCTCAGGGTAGTTAAAATCATCAAGAGACCTCCCCTAGATACTCTATTCCGGCAGATTCCGGCAGGATCTGATTTAATGATAAGAATCTTGTAACTTTAATCACTACAGTATTCACGGATTCCTCCTAATTGTGATTGATATTCATTCTCAATTATGCCCAAAAATTTTATCCTTTGCCAAGCCCTTTTGCCACGCATTCTTTGCAATACCCTCTTATGCCTAACCTATGTTCTACCTGTTTAAACTCATACCTTTCGCAGATCTCAGCCTGTAACTCTTCCAACCTGTCATCCTTAAATTCAATGATCTTACCACACCCCAGACACACCATATGATCGTGATGCTCAAATCCAATAACGCGCTCATAACTCACCCTACCCTGACAACGCAGTGTCTCAATAATCAAACCACTTTCAACAAGTAAAGGTATGGTCCTGTAAACAGTAGCACGGGAGATCTTTTTGTTATATTTGTGTATACTTTCATAAAGATCATCCGCATTAAAGTGTTTCTTAAATGAAAGCACCTTATCTAAGACTACTACCCTCTCAGGGGTAAATTTCAAGCCTTGTTTTTTTAGATAATTTCCGAATTCATCCTCTTCCTGTCTCATTTTCCGTCCTTATTGCGATTGCTTCTCAATTTCACATAGGATATATAATCCCTATTTTTATCCTTGTCAAATACTTTTTTTAATCTTTGATGGTTTCGTAAAAAGTCACGCGGTTGATTTAAGATAGCATAAGCCGTAACAATCAAGTCGAGCCAAAATATGAATTATAACACGCTGACAGGCGTAATACTGCTCTTTCAAAACACGGAATAGAGGATAAAAACCCTGTAACGCTTCTCCGCTCCCCTTTTTTGGAGCATTCATCGCCATCAGGACGGCAGTTGCCCTTAATATGTTGATACCGATTGCCTTTAAGGTCGCACAAAACCTTACAGCCTTAAATCCTCGAACACGAAGTTGCTTAACACCCGTTCGCCTGTCATACTCCGACATGGCAGCCTCTGAACCGGCTCTCCACCGGTAGCGATCCTTGAATTCTTCAGTCTGTTTCAATGCCCTGCGTTTGGCGATTCGTTGTACCTTATCTTTGTAACGAAGATAATAATGTTTTTTCCCTGCATTGACAGGACAGTTGCTGCAATGGTCGATTTTAAATGCCGCTATGTGTCTATTCTTCTTGTGTTTTGTTCTCACCGAAGCATGACCATGAGGACAGGAAATAACCTTTCCTCTATCAGAAAATGTGAAATCAGAGAGGGTGACGGAGCTTTCCTCTGGCGAACCCGTCGCGGGAGCAATAACTTCTGTTCCAAGTCTCAATGCAGCCTTGCAGTTATCATCACTGTAGGTCTCCATAACCTGTACCTGGTATCCCTGACCCTTGTGACCATCATAGGCTGCATCAGGCAGGGTCTGAGGGATTCTGGAGGGCTTTACCATTAAAACGGATCTTCACCCCTCCAAAATGAGATAACCCATTGAATTAATGGTATTATTACTGGTTCTTGGGTCATAGATGTAGTCACTAACAATTGAAAATATATAGATAATTTTTGTTGACATTAAAGGATATATAGTATATATATGTAGGTATGCATATAGTTGAAAACAAATCTCCTGGTAAAAAAGGCAAGAAGATTTACAGCTC
>JAGGYK010000105.1 GCA_021162585.1 Deltaproteobacteria bacterium | reverse complement strand
TTATAATAGTATGGAGCTTTTTGATAAGGCGATCAAAGACATAAGAGTGTATATGCAAGGAAAATCTGATGAGGGTAGAGTATGTGAAATACAACATACGAGCATTAATGCTGGTTGGCCTTCAGGAGGAGGAAGGAATATTGTGTTGAGTGAAGATGTTGGGGTTGAGCTTGGTAATCCACGGGAAGAATCAGTGTCATTTGTTGTCTGGACTGAGTCTCCAAAAGAGGTAAAAGATGGCATCATATCACTCATAGGCCCTGATCTACAGATAAGCAAAGGTAAAAGCCTGCCTTTTGGTAAAGTTGTGATTGCTGGAGGGAAAGGGTTCAATGAAGAGAACAGTTATGACAGATATAGAGAGATGGAGAGTATCCGCTATGATGTAGATCTAAAGGGTTATATGTTAAGGGCTGTGTCGCAATATCAGAGGGAATGGAGTAGGGTGAGTAAAGAGGCCTTGAGGGAAGGATTCTCACTGAATGTGCTTGGAGGTGCATTGATTGATAAATTCAAAGAAAATGATTACATAGATGCGGTAGAGGTGATATTTGTTACCTCAAGCAGAGAGGATGTAAAGGAACTCAAAGATATTGCCAAAGGGGTTGGAAGAGTAGTTGGTGCAATGAACAAAATGATTGAAGAAACCTCATTTGACTGTAAGACTTGCGAATATAAGGATGTATGCTCTGAGTTTACTGATCTAAGAAAAATAAGAAAAGTAGCCCTAAGGAATCTAAAATTGGATATAAAAATAAGAGGTAAAAATGGATAATACAAGACAAACCAGAACCATAGCAGTATGTGGAAAGGGTGGCGTAGGGAAGACCTCTGTAACTGCCCTGATGGTTAAACTTCTTGCAAAAAGAGGAGGATTAAAGATTTTGGCCGTGGATGCTGATCCTTCTATTGGTCTTGCTACAGCTTTAGGTGTTGAGGTCAAAAAAACGGTTGATGACATACGAAATGAACTAATAGCAAAGGTCAAAAAGGGAGAAAGATATGATAAATCTAATATATCTGAGGTCCTAAATATGCTCGACTATGAAGTCTTTGATGCACTCTCTGAAGACTCTCATTTTGCACTCCTTGCTATAGGCAGACCTGAGAGTTCGGGGTGTTATTGCCAGGTAAATGACCTTTTGAAGGATATAATAAAGTCTCTTTCCCAAGGCTTTGATGTTGTCTTGATTGACGGAGAAGCAGGTGTTGAACAGGTAAACAGAAGGGTGATGAAGACTGTGGATGATCTTGTGTTGGTATCAGATACGTCAGCTAAGGGGATAAATGTTGTATCTACGATTAAACATGTTGCTTATGATAACAAGGCTATGGCATGCCAGAGGGTAGGGCTGGTTCTGAACAGGGTAAGAAATGAGGAGGAGGTAAACAAGATCTTAAATAAAACTACCCTTGAATTGCTGGGATGGATTCCGGAAGATGATTATATAAGGGAGTATGATTTTGATAATACACCATTACTTAAATTACCCGATACCTCACCCAGCAATAGGGCTGTTGAACATATCTTAGAGACACTTGCAATATAGTGGTTATCAAACACCTCTTCCCCTGGGTCTTGCCAGGACATCAAGTACATCAAGGTCCAGAAACCTTTTTGATGGCCTTGCCTTTATTACAAGGACCGTATCAGATCCGCTTACAGTCCCTCCTATACTCAACACCTCTTCATTCTCAGGGATTAACCCTGCATCGCAGGCCTCAAGAGAGATCTCTATTGCTACCTTGGTGCCTTCTCCAAACCTCCTTAGCGTGTTGGCAATTATATAGGCAGGATATATACCTCCAAAGCTGTCCATGAATGACTTTTCCAGGGAATGGGAAAGTATGGTGCCTGTGTATACAGGTATGCCTGCTGAAATAAGTCTATCTCTTATCTTTGGGTCGAATTCATCTTTATTTGGACCACCAAATCCAACACTATGGGTTACAATCACAAGGTTTACGTCAAGACCACCTAGGGCATCATAGAAGGCTAGGGCGGTCTTGCCAGTGGTTGATGCCACTACAATATGCTTATATGCATCTTTTTTTATGGATTTGATCGCTAACTCTATGCAATCATTAGTATTTTTTACCCCAGGCGTATCAAAGACCATAATTTCTTTTAAAGACATACATCCTCCTCCATTGGAAGTATTTTACAGCTATCCCTATATTGGTACAATAGCATTGTCAACGAAACAGGCCTATTTGGGTGGGATTTCCTCTAATTTTTCAAATGACAATAAGAAGATACCATGCTAGGAAATATTACGAGAAATGATTATGAGGGAAAAATATGGCACTACTAGAGATCAAAGGACTTAGGGCGTCTTCCGGGGGCAGAGAAATACTAAAGGGTATAGATTTTACTCTCGAAGAGGGCAGGACTGCCGTGATATTTGGCCCCAATGGGTCAGGGAAAAGCACCTTTTTGGGTTCGATTGTAGGTCTACCTAAATATGATATTACAAAAGGCAATATATTGTTTAAAGGTAAAGATATTACAGGCATGTCTACCTATGAAAGGACGCAACTTGGAATCGGCCTTGCATTTCAATATCCTCCTTCTATAAAGGGAGTAAGGTTAAGAACGCTACTTGATACCATGAACCCTGATAAAGAGGCTATTGATCACACCTCTGAGATATTGGATATGTCCCCTTATCTGGATAGAGATGTAAATGTGGGTTTCTCCGGGGGAGAGAGAAAGAAATCAGAGATCCTTCAGCTTATGGTACAAATGCCGGATCTTCTTCTCCTGGATGAGCCGGAATCAGGGGTGGACATAGAAAATATCTCTTTGATAGCGGATGCCCTAAAGATTATCCTGGAGAAGGATAAACCTATAAAAAAGAGAAGGCGCTCTGCGATTATCATTACTCATACAGGTTTTATCCTTGATTATATAAGGGCAGACAAGGCGTATGTGATGATGGATGGCCGTATATTGGGTTGCGGTTCGCCAAGCGAGATTTTTGAGGAGATACGGGCGAGGGGTTACAAAGAGTGTCAAAAATGTCTTGAAGAGGCGAAAAAGGAAAATCATGCAGCCTAAAGTAGATAAAGATAGACTTTTAGATGTAGGTTATGACCCGGGTATAGCCAGTTGTGGAAGATTTTTGGTATTGGATCACAGCATCCTTGAGGCCTCACACGGAATAAAAGGGCTTGAGGTGTTGCCTCTGGCTGATGCGATGGACAACTACCCTCATGTCCGTGATAATCTTGTATTTAGACTTATAGAAAAGGACAAGAATGAATTTACCAAGACGGCTTCAAACCTGCCTCCTGTAGGCTATTATATCAAGGTGGAACCCGGTGTAAAGATAGATATGCCCTTTCAGGCAGGTTTTTTGCTGGAGAGTGCAGGCGCAACCCAGGTTATTCATAACATCATAGAATTAGGAGAAAACTCCGAGGCCCATATTATTAATGGATGTACCACATCACAGGAGACCCATAAAGGAAGGCATATAGGCATAACTGAGACATATCTCGGCAGAGATGCTGCATTGGGTTATACCATGATCCATAATTGGGCAAGGGATGTAGATGTATACCCTATAGGTGCAATTCTGGTAGGTGAAAATGCAAGATATATCTCGAATTATGCTGCAATGACATCAGTAAAGAAGACCGTGTCATATCCTGTAGCACGGGTGATGGCAGGTGGTTCTGCCAGGTTTTACTCTATCATCTACTCAAGAAGAGACTCCTATTTCGACACCGGAGCTAAAGTCATGCTTGAAGGAGATGCTTCCAGTGGAGAGATCATAAGCAGGGTAGTATCTGATGGAGGCGCCGCCATCTCAAGGCAGATGATCTCGGGGAGTTCTCCCGGATCTTTAGGCCACATGGAGTGCAGCGGTCTTTTGCTAGGTAATAAAGGCGTCATCCATTCCATACCGGAACTAAAGGGTGGGCACCAGGACATAGATCTCTCCCATGAGGCTTCAGTAGGAAGGATATCCAAAGAAGATCTCAGTTATCTCATGACACGCGGGCTTACAGACGACGAGGCGCGCTCTCTTATTATTAGAGGTTTTCTGGATATAAAGATAAAAGGCATACCGTATACGATCCAGCAAATTATAGATGAAGTTGTAGATAGATCTGTTTCCGGATCGATGTAGGGAGTCAGAATCCAGGACACAGAAGTCGGGAGTCAGAATAACCAAGATCTTTCGCCCATGCGTAATATTCATATCCTGAGTAGTTAGAAAATCTAATTTAACATAACATTTATTATCGGACGTAATTATAACCTATGTCCTGTACGATGAATTGATCTCCACATATTTATATGTAAGGTCTGTAGTCCAGGCCTTAAATCTCCCTGGGCCATCCCCAAGGGTAATCTCTATTAATATCTCTTTTAATCCGCCTCTAGCGGATGGTCCGCTCCGCCAATGGTGGACAGAAAGAACATTACGAATGCTATCCTCATCAAAATCTTTTGCCTCAAGACCTTTATCTACTACAGAAAGCCCCCCCATCTTGATAGAGATAATGTTTGGGTCAATCTTAACACCACTTCTACCGATAGCTGCCATTATCCTTCCCCAGTTTGGATCTGCACCAAACAATGCGGTCTTTACTAGCAAAGAGTTCGCAATACACATTGCAACCTTTTTTGCGTCTTGGTCTGTTTTTGTACCCTTCACCATTATACTTGCCACCTTTGTAGCGCCTTCACCATCTCTTACCACCATCATGGCAAGTTCTCTTATTACATTGGTTATTGCATCTTTTATATCAGCTATATCAGCATCAATCATATTGGATGTCAGCACTAAAAGTGTATCATTGGTCGATGTATCTCCATCTACAGAGATAGCATTAAAACTGGCCTCAGTGGCATTTTCTGTAATGATATCGAGCAGTTGCCTATCTACTTTTGCGTCTGTAAGAACTACTGCAAGGGTTGTTGCCTGTCTGCCCGCCAGGCAGGCCATATCAGGTGCAATCATACCAGAGCCCTTTGCTATGCCAAGCACCTTGGCCCTACCCGCTTTTTCAGAGCATATTTTAGGGTATGTATCAGTAGTCATTATGGACCGCGCAAAACGCAGGGCATCAGGACTCAACCCCTCAACAAGGGGGGCAATCTTTTTTATAATCTTTTCCGCCGGCAATCTTACACCTATCACACCAGTTGACAATGGTATGACCTCTTGTTGCCCTACGCCAAGCTCTGAAGCAACGCATTTCATAATCATGAATGCATCTGTTAGGCCTGCATCCCCTGTGCATGCATTTGCATTGCCTGAGTTGGCAACTATTGCCCTTATTGCGCCCTTTTTAACTAAATCTATCCCGATTATTACAGGAGCAGCCTTTACAAGGTTTTTGGTAAAGGCGCCTGAGACGAATGCAGGATGTTTACAATATATAAGTCCTAAATCTTCTTTTTCACTACTTGAGCCGTTTATATCAGCATTTATTGCGGAAAAGAGAAACCCTTCTGGTATCACAGGTTCCTCCCGCAGCAATACTTATACTTTTTTCCTGACCCACACGGGCATGGATCATTTCTGCCTATCTTTTTACCCTGCCTCTTGTATGTAGAAGGCTCAGTAGATTCCCCCCTACCCATCTGCATCTTTTGCTTCCTCTGCTTTTTTGTGAGGTGTTCTACATCCTCTTCACGCTGCAATTGGACCTTAAAGATCCTCTCAACAGAGAGTTCTTTCATTCTGGAAATCATACCAGTAAACATATCAAAGCCTTCTCTTTGATACTCGCGCAAGGGATCCTTCTGACCGTAGCCCCTCAGTCCGATGCCTTCCCTGAGGTGGTCCATCGATAGCAGGTGATCTTTCCATAGATTGTCCAATGTAACTAGAAGCATATGGCGTTCTATTGTCCTCATGATCTCTGGTGTGAATTCGTTCTCCCGTCTGTCATAGAGGGCTTTGACCTCGCCTATAATATTTTCCTCCAGTTGTTCTCTGGTTTCCCCCTTTGCTGGTATGTAGGTAAGATCCAAGCCGAATAGATTTTTCAGGCTATTTTTAAGTCCCTCCATATCCCAATCACTAACTGGTGCCTTGACAGGTATATACTCTTCTATAAGATCATTTGTTAACTCATATATCATATCCTCAACAAAGCCCCTCAGATTGGCCTCAGACAAAATTCTTCGCCTTTCTGAATAGACAATCTCACGCTGTTTATTCATGACATCATCATAGTCTAAAAGATGTTTTCTGATATCAAAATTCCTTGCCTCTACCTTCCTCTGTGCACCCTCAATACTTCTGGAAATAAGAGGATGTTCTATTGGTTCGTTCTCTGGTACCCCTAACCTATCCATTACAGAAGATATGCGCTCAGAACCAAATATCCTTAAAAGATCGTCCTCTAGAGAAAGGAAAAATCTGGATTCCCCGGGATCACCCTGTCTGCCTGCCCTTCCCCTTAACTGATTATCAATACGTCTACTTTCATGACGTTCTGTACCGAGAATAAACAACCCTCCCTTCCCTACCACCTCTTTGTACTCAGCCTCATGTTGAGCTTTATCTCTCTTTAAAGCATCTTGATACTCACCGCCTTCAGCAGCAGCCCTTTGACGGGCCATAAATTCAGGATTTCCACCCAATACTATGTCAGTACCACGACCTGCCATATTTGTTGCAATAGTAACGGCACCTTTTCTACCTGCCTGGGCTATTATCTCTGCCTCTCTTTCGTGGTGCTTTGCATTCAGGACATGATGAGAAATCCCCTTTCTTTTTAACATGTTAGAGATCTTTTCAGAGTTTTCTATTGAAATAGTTCCCACCAGGACTGGTTGGCCTTTTTTGTGACACTCCTCAATCTGGGTTATAATTGCCTTATATTTCTCCTTTTCAGTCTTATAGATTACATCAGGATTGTCTTTTCTGATCATAGGCTCATTAGTGGGCACTACCATTACATCTAAATTATAAATCTTTTTAAACTCTAGGGCTTCTGTCTCGGCAGTACCTGTCATCCCTGCTAACTTATTGTACATACGGAAGTAATTTTGAAACGTGATTGATGCCAAGGTCTGGTTTTCATTGGCTACCTTTACACCTTCTTTTGCCTCTAGGGCTTGATGCAGACCTTCTGAATAACGTCTCCCAGGCATTAACCTGCCTGTAAACTCATCCACTATTATGACTTCACCTTCCTTGACCACATAGTCCACGTCTCTTGAAAACAACAAATGTGCCTTTAGGGCCTGATTTAGATGATGTACAGTCTCAAATTCTGATGGATCATATAGATTCTCTTTACCCAAAATCTCCTGGATGATCTCAATCCCTTCCTCAGAAAGCACAACTGTATTGGCCTTTTCGTCCTTTATATATAAGCTATCACTATCTTTATGTTTCAATAGAGATATAATAGATTTGTCCGCCTTATAGTACATAGAAGTAGACTCCTCTGCTGGTCCAGATATTATAAGCGGAGTTCTGGCTTCATCCACTAATATAGAATCTACCTCATCAACTATGGCATAATTAAGGTCTCTCTGGACATAATCATCAATAGAGAACTTCATATTATCTCTGAGATAATCAAACCCAAATTCGTTGTTGGTGCCATATGTGATGTCTGAAGAATAGGCCTCTTTTCTTTGCCTGTCATCTATTCCGTGCACAATTACACCTACATCCAGGCCAAGAAACCTGTATATCTCTCCCATCCACTGAGCATCCCTCTTGGCAAGGTAGTCATTGACTGTTACTACATGAACCCCCTTGCCTGTAAGTGCATTGAGGTAGACCGGCATGGTTGCAACCAGGGTCTTTCCTTCTCCAGTCTTCATCTCAGCAATCTTGCCTTGATGGAGTATGATCGCACCCATTACTTGGACATCAAATGGACGCATTGCCAATTGCCTATGTGCAACCTCCCTTACCACAGCAAATGCCTCTGGTAAGATATCATCCAGACTAGCCCCTTGCTCAAGCCTTTCTTTGAATGTAGATGTCATAGCCTTTAGACTTGCATTATCTAAATTCTTGAATCGAGGCTCTAGCTCATTTATCTGGTTTACCAAAGGCTGTAATTTTTTTAATTCTCTCTCATTCTTGGTGCCAAATATCTTTACTAATACACCAAACATACCAGTATACCACCTTAACTTAATGGCTTTAGTAACCATTCAGTTACAAAGGCAGACAGGCACAAAGGCGCAAAGTAAAAACCTGAATAGTACGATATCTTAAGAAAACTCCTCAGTATTAGCTCTGCACTTATGGGCGGCTTATAGAGTCTTACTAATTTTTTGTTCCTATGTGCCTTTGTCACTTTGTGCCTTGCAATATTGTGCTTCACTGAATGTTTACTAGCTTTAGTCTCCAAAAGATGCAATAATAAAATAAAGTATTGATAAGGTTATTTCAACATATATCTTTTTGGATTGACGTGGACACCATTGACAAGAACTTCATAATGGAGATGAGGTCCTGTAGAACGGCCAGTGTTTCCTACACAGGCTACTATATCTCCTTTATGAACATATCGAGAAGGGCTTACATAGCTCTTTAATAAATGGCCATATCGAGTAACTATGCCATAGCCATGGTTTATTACAAGAAAATCACCGAAGGCTCCATTAGGGCCGTATGAAGTTACTATCCCATCTGCAGGCGCATAAATCGGGGTGCCTTTCCTTGCTGCAATGTCCACGCCCTTGTGGAACTCTCTTTCCCCAGTGAATGGAGACTTTCGCCATCCAAATGGAGAAGTGAGCCAACCCCTTACAGGCCAGATAGAGGGAGTATGGGCCATTATGGAACGCTGTCTCTCCAATCGAGCCAGCAATTCTTTTGAGACCTCTTTTTCTATATGGATACTATCACCCAATTGCTTTATATGAGAATGAAGATTTCTTGCCAGGATGGTTTCTGTAATTATCTCAGGGCTACATTCACTCCCCATGAGGGTTCCCCCTCCCCCCCCTC
>JAGGYK010000212.1 GCA_021162585.1 Deltaproteobacteria bacterium | reverse complement strand
TACTGATGCCTTGGATAAGATGACGAGTTTTATGTGTCTTTGTGATTCTTTTAATATCCCTTTAATATTTTTGCATGATACCCCTGGGTTTCTTGTGGGCAAAGAGGCTGAATTAAAGAAGGTAGGGGCCAAGGTGACAAATGCGTTGGGTGCCCTTGCACAGGTTACTGTCCCGAAGATTTCAATTGTGATAAGAAAGAGTTATGGACAGGCGGCTGCAAATATGTGTGGCCCCGGTGCAGGACCTGATTTCATAGTGGCCTGGCCTACAGGGGAAGGAGGTTTTCTAGACCCTGATACTGCTGCAGATGTCGTGTATGGTACACTACCCGAGGATCAAAGGGATGCATTAAAGCAAGAGATGGTTAAAGACTCAAGACCTTATCTCCTGGCTCAGGGGTACCATATACAGGATATCATAGATCCGAGGGACACTCGTAATTATATAATTAACGTACTAACTATCATTCGAAACTCTAAAGATCAGGGCATTGGTAAGCATCTACTCGCCAACTGGCCAACTAAGTTTTAGGGACATTATTTATGGAGGTAAACAATGGCCTTTGAGAAATTACTTGAAGAGTTAAAGGCAAGGAAAGATAAGGCATTAGGTCAAGGCGGGCCGGAAAGGGTGCAAAAGCAGCATGATAAAGGCAGATTGACCGCGCGGGAGCGTATAGACCGGTTACTCGATCCTGGTACTTTTATAGAATTTGGTATGCTTGCGTGTTCAGATATGCCGGGGATGGAAGAGAGGACCCCGGCAGATGGCACAATTATGGGCTATGGGCTTTTGAATAAACGTCGCATTGGCATAATAGCTAGTGATTTTACTGTATTGGCATCTACCCTTGCTAGGGTTAATGGAAAAAAGGCATATGATTTTAAGGCCCAGATTGCAGAGAACAGGCTCCCCCTTATCTTTTTAGGTGAAGGTGGTGGGGGAAGAGTCCCTGATGGCCAGGGATCTATAGGAATGACCAGTAGCGCTATGATGGGTAGTAGAGCTATCTTTCCTATGTATACTCACCTGCGTGAAGCCCCGGTGGTTACGACAATCATGGGGCAGTGTTATGGTGTGCCAATGTGGCAGGCATCTCAGTCAGATTTTGTGGTTCAGGTAAAAGGCAGCACCTTATCAGTTGCAGGGGTCAGGGCCTTGAGAAGGATAATAGCTGCGACCTATAGTGATGAGGACATGGGAGGATGGGAGGTTCATGCTGAGGTCACTGGCATTACTGATCAGGTTGCGGAGGATGAAGATGATTGTTTTCGGATCATAAAGGAGTTTCTTGACTATATGCCTTCGAATAATAAGGAATTGCCACCTCTTAGGCCTGTACCAGAGGGTTCTGGGGAAAACATGGGTCATATTCTGGATATTCTTCCTGAAAAGAGGACACGTGCCTATGATATGTATAAGATCATTAAGACCATGGTGGATGGTGGTAAGGTCTTTGATTTGAAGCCATTTTTTGGAAAGACTATTATCACATGTCTTGCCAGGATTGACGGGCGTGTTGTTGGATTTATTGCCTCGCAACCTTTGGTGAATGGTGGGGCCATGGATACTGATGCCTTGGATAAGATGACGAGTTTTATGTGTCTTTGTGATTCTTTTAATATCCCTTTAATATTTTTGCATGATACCCCTGGGTTTCTTGTGGGCAAAGAGGCTGAATTAAAGAAGGTAGGACTTAAGGTTACAAATGCGATGACAGCCCTTGCACAGGTCACTGTCCCGAAGATTTCAATTGTGATAAGAAAGAGTTATGGACAGGCAATGTTTAGCATGTGTGGTCCGAGCGCAGGGCCTGATTTCATAGTGGCCTGGCCTACAGTCGAAATCAGCTTTCTGGATCCTTTTGTTGCTGCAGATATTGCGTATGGCAGCCTTCCTGATGAAGAACGAGAGGTGTTGACAGAGAAGATGATTCAGGATGCTGGGCCATATCCTGCTGCCCAGAGGTATCTTTTGCAAGATATCATAGACCCTAGGGAGACTCGTGATTATATAATACAACGCCTTGATATTGTAGGTGACTTTAAGGACGGTGGCGTCAGCGAGCACCGTCTTGCAAATTGGCCGACTAAGTTTTAAATGTGTATGAAACGAACTCTGGTCGTTATCTTATTGCTTACTGTTGGGTGTGCTACAATAAATATACCTATACAGGGAGAATATCCATTTAGAGCAGAATTTAGCCTTAAAGGGATGGTGGATGGCCACAGCGTCTGTTTTAGTGGTGCTATCTTAATTGTCTCTGCAACAGATGGCATAGTAGAAGTTTACGGACCAAGTGGCCTTGCTGTATACGCAATTAATATTCATGATGGCAGTATAAATATATTGGATACATGGGGGAGAATCCTGGATAAATATACTATTCCCTGTAAGGATGCACTTGGGATCATGGCAGGTTTCCCTCCTGGTGGGTCTTATCTATCCAAGAAAAGGCATGGTAATACTATAAAGATCAGGTATATCTGGGGTAGCCTAATACTGGATAAAGACATGTTACCTAAGAGTTTGCATCTAAAACTAGATAGAAGGCCTATTGATGTGGTGTTTAATCCAACCGGGAAAATGATTAAATTGATGATTCTTTCTGGTTATGATAGGCTTGATATAGAACTTTTTGGAAGAGAAGGTGGCAGGTGGCGATAAAAAGGATCTTTATTTGATATAAATATTAATTTTGGAGTAGAAAGCAAATGGTTACTGTGAGATGCCCTACGTGTGGTAAGAAGATCGTTTGGGATGACTTTCAGCCTATTACTATAAAATGTAGCGAGTGCGGAGAGACCTTTAATGTACATCAGGCCCTGAAAGACAATATTCGCCGTAGGGAACAGGAGGCTGGTAGGAAAACATATCATTGTCCTCATTGCAGGGGGGCGATATCTCGTAGGTGGTTTATAAGGTGTCCTGAGTGTGGCCGCTATTTATTTGGGCGTTTTACTCTTCATGGGAACTGGCTTTGGGTGGCTACTCTCATTATAGGCTATCTGCTTTTGACATACTACTATATTGTCTTTGTCCAATAAGATTAAGATAGCGTTCAATAAAGTGGGCTCTTTTGGCCTTAGTCAGAGAAAAGGCCAGGAGGAGATGGCCTGTGAGGTGGCATCTGTTATATCAAGGGGAGGGGTCCTTCTTGTAGAGGCAGGGCCAGGTACAGGAAAGTCCTTAGCCTACCTGATCCCGGTGTTTTTATCCGGGGCCAGGGTAGTTGTATCCACTGCAACAAAGAATTTGCAAGGCCAGCTTATATCAAAGGATATACCTCTTGCATCTCTCATATCTGGTACTAATCCAGCTGCTTGCGTCCTCAAAGGCAGAGAAAATTATCTCTGCATTGAGCGATTTAAATCCTTTGCTAAAAGGGGGCAGGAGAATCTGTTTTATGACCAGGCAACCGATGAGATATTTAAATGGGCATCTTATACTCACACAGGTGATATAGAAGAGATAAGGGGTTTAAGTAAGTATAGTAGGCCTTTGCATGAGTTAATAATGCCAGGGCCTTTATGTAAGGGGCCCAAATGCAAGTATTTTAAAGATTGTTTTGTTCAAAAGATAAGAGCAAAGGCACGTGCATCAGATGTAGTTATAGTAAATCATGCCCTTTTAATGAATGATCTAATAGCTGGAGGGGATGGATCATCGCTACTTTGTGATAATGATATTCTTGTCTTAGATGAAGCTCACAGGATCCCTGATATAGCAACCTATCATTTGGGTATAAGGGTTTCTTTAGCTGAAGTACAAAGTTTCTTTAATGAGGTTGCAATAGAGCTTAAGGTGGGCTTACCAAGGAGGGTATATAGTTTAGCCGAAGACAGAAATAATAGGTGTGCTTTAGATGATAATACTTTGTCAGTGCTTGATAACATTATATTAGATGTGGATGGCCTGATTCATAGACTCCAGTCCGTCTCTGGCGGTGGGATGGACCCTCAAAAAGATCTTATAGAGTGGGGAGAAGATATCATTTCACGATGTGAGACTATTAAGACAACTTCAAGTCAAGCTTGGGTAAGGTTTGTGGATATTCAGACCTCCAACATGGTCTTTAATCTCTCACCCGTAGATGTGAGTAATGTCCTACCAGAGCTCCTCTTTTATAAACAACATGCAACCATACTTACATCTGCTACACTTACCACAAGAAATGGATTTGATAGCTTAACTCGTCGAATTGGGCTAGGCAAAGATGATGTAAAAGAGGTTGTAGTAAAGAGCCCATTTGATTATGAATCAAATACCAGGTTGTTTATTCCAGAATCCTTACCTGAGCCAGGAGATGACAGGTTTATTACTGCAGCACCATCTCTGATTATCAGGCTTATAAGGGCAAATAAAGGAAAGGCATTGATTCTGTTTACAAGTTATGCCAGGTTGCAGATTATCTCTGATATAGTTATCAACCAGGTAAGTGATTATCCTATCTATGTACAGGGGATGCAATCTAACACTGAATTATTAAATAGATTTAGAGATGAAGAAGATTCTATACTATTTGCAACAGGTGCATTTTGGGAAGGCATAGATGTTGAGGGAAGGAGTTTAAGTCTATTGATAATCGATAAGATACCATTTGCAGTGCCAGATGATCCTATAATAAGAGCCAGGTATAATTTAGCCAACCAGCAGGGCTTGAATCCCTTTGAGGAAGTGCAGCTTGACCATGCCATTCTGATCTTAAAACAAGGTCTTGGTAGATTGATTCGTTCAGAGAGAGATAGGGGGGCGTTAGTAATCCTCGATAGCAGGATATTTAACCGGAGTTACGGTAAGGTCATTTTGAATGCGCTTTCAAGATACACCCTTGTCAGATCTCTAAAAGAGATCGAGAATTTTTTACAATACCAAACAAGTTCTTGACATCTGCATTAATGGCCTTATAAAGATATCAGATCGTAACTACTTAGGTGGATAGGTTGAAGGCTTTTAGGTAAAAGATTCACAAAACCTATAATAGCATAGCCATTCAAGTATCCTGTCCCCAAATACGGCTTTTGCCGTTAGGAGAATATCAGTAGCCTTCAGTCTAATATCCTTCAGGCTAATAACCTGAGCAGTTACATTAGATCTTTATGAACAATTACCATAAAAGGTATAGCATATGTTTGATGTAAGATTTCAGCAGATTATGGGTTTTTTATTTGGTCTTGGTGGAGAGGAGCGTATAGGCGCTTACTATCCATCGTTGGATGTCTTTGAAAATGAGGGAAGGTTGTGTATAGAGATAGAAACCCCGGGTGTGGATCCTGAGGATGTAGATATTACGGTTTTAGGAAGGGAACTCACTATATCTGGGAAGAAAGAGGATCCTTTAGAAAATAAAGGGGTAAGGTATTTAAGGATGGAACGAAGCTTTGGTAGGTTTAGTAGAACTCTGGAGATACCAGAGAGGTTTGATCTGAATAAGATAGATGCAATATCCAAAGACGGGGTTTTGATTATTAAGATAGATCGAGCAGAACTAAAACCAGTGATTATAAAGCGGGTTTACATAAAATAGGGGTGAGATATGGAACAAAACGATCAACAACAGATAGAGATGCCTAGTAGTGCCCCATTGCTACCTGTGAGGGACGTAGTAATATATCCATACATGATATTACCTCTTTTTGTGGGCAGGGACCTCTCTATTAAAGCGGTAGATGAAGCCCTCAACAAGGACAGGTTTATCTTTCTTGTCACGCAAAAGGATTCAACCGTAGAAGAACCGACAGAGGGTGAATTGTATGAAATAGGTACTATTGCCATGATTATCAGGATGTTGAAACTCCCTGATGGAAGGGTGAAGATCCTGGTACAGGGCATTTCAAAGGCGCGCATGAAGGCATTTCGCAAGGAAGAAGCGGGGTTTTATACAGTAGATATAGAAAAGATAGTCGAGCCTGAAATTAAAGAAATTACCGTAGAGGTCGAGGCCTTAATGCGTTCTGTTAAGGAGCAGTCAGAAAGGATACTACAGCTAAGGGGCATTGTTTCTCCTGATGCATTTTCTATCTTGGAGGCCATTGATGATCCTGGAAGGCTTGCAGACCTGGTGGCCTCTAATTTGAGGCTTAAGGTGGAGGATGCCCAGCAGGTATTGGAGATAGTTGATCCAATAGAAAGACTCAAACACGTAAATACCCTTTTGGCTAAAGAGATGGAACTCTCCGAGGTTCAGGCAAAGATTCAGTCTCAGGCAAAAGAAGAGATGGGAAAGACCCAGAGGGACTACTTCTTGCGAGAGCAGTTAAGGGCTATACAACAGGAGCTTGGGGAGATAGATGATAAGGGTAAAGAGGTGTCAGAGTATGAGGAAAAGATAAACAAGGCTGGTATGCCTGAAGATGTGAAGAAAGAGGCTGTAAAACAGCTGGATCGCCTTAAGATGATGCACCCGGATTCTGCAGAGGCTAATGTGGTGAGGACATATCTGGACTGGATGGTGGATTTGCCATGGGGTAATTCTACCCAGGATAATATGGATATCAAAGAAGCAGCAAAGGTCTTAGATGAAGATCACTATGGGCTGGAGAAGGTAAAGCAGAGGATATTGGAATATCTTGCAGTAAGAAAGCTCAATCCAGACAAAAAAGGGGCTATCTTATGTTTTGTCGGCCCTCCTGGTGTTGGAAAGACATCTTTGGGGCGTTCTATAGCCAGGGCATTGGGACGCAAATTCCATAGGCTATCCATAGGTGGTGTTCGGGATGAGGCAGAGATTAGAGGGCATAGACGTACCTATATAGGGGCCTTGCCTGGTAGGATCATTCAGGGTATAAAACACGCTGGCTCTAATAATCCTGTATTTATGATAGATGAGGTCGATAAGATTGGTACAGACTTCAGGGGGGATCCTTCGTCAGCTCTGCTTGAGGTATTGGATCCCGAACAGAATTTTTCCTTTCAGGATCACTATCTGAATGTCCCATTTGATCTTTCCAGGGTTATCTTTATTACCACTGCAAACTTGATAGATCCGATACCTTCTCCATTGCGGGACAGGATGGAGATTATAGAACTACCAGGATATACTGATCAGGAAAAGCTTCAGATAGCAAAGCGTTACCTGGTGCCCAGACAGATCAAAGAGAATGGGGTTACCTCGGATGACATCAAATTCTCTGGCGAAGCCATCCTTGATGTCATAAACCACTATACTAAAGAATCTGGTGTCAGAAACTTGGAACGTGAGATTGGATCCATATGCAGAAAGGTAGCAAGAGACATTGCAGAGAAAAATGGTGACAGGAAAAATGTTTATCGGATCACTGCTGCGGGGGTACAAAAATATCTAGGCCCTCCAAAGTTTTTGCCTGAAAGGGAACGCAAAGAACATGAGGTAGGTGTGGCGACCGGGCTGGCGTGGACACAATTTGGTGGAGAGATACTCTATGTTGAGGCCTCAGTATTACCTGGCGGTGATAGCAAGGGTACACTTATGCTTACAGGTCATCTTGGAGATGTGATGAAGGAATCTGCTCAGGCAGGTATTTCGTATATTCGTTCTAGGGTTGACCAACTGGGCATATCTCCAACCTTTAACAAGGATAAGGATATACATGTTCATGTCCCAGCAGGTGCTATACCCAAGGATGGGCCATCTGCCGGCATTACAATGGCTGTGGCCGTTATATCTGCTCTTACAAACAAGGCTGTAAGGAAAGATATAGCCATGACCGGTGAGATTACCTTAAGAGGCCGGGTCTTACCTATAGGAGGCCTCAAAGAGAAGGCCCTGGCAGCACATAGAAACAAGATATTTGAGGTCGTTATTCCATATGAGAATGAGAAAGACTTGGAGGATATGCCGCCGATTGTAAAAAAACGTGTCAAATTTCATCCTGTAAAAACCATGGATGATGTACTTGATCTGGTATTTGTTAAAGAAACTACTCAGGTTCAAAGTAAGAAAGGCACAAAGGCACAAAGAGAGACCTTTGCATAATACCCATATTGTCATTGCGAGCGAGGCGAAACAATCTCTAACTGCTTGTAATTAATGGGATTGCTTCATCGCCCATGCTCCTCGCAATGACAGGAAAGCAATTGTGCAAAGGTCTCGTAATATCTCTTTGTGCCTTTGTAATCCGTCCGCTCAGGAGTGAATTTCTCATGATGACAGTACGGCTTCCTTTCTTTGAACTTTAGACCTTGGACTTTGGACTTTGGACTTTAGACCTTGGACATTGGACTTTGGACTTTGGACTTTGGACTTTGGACTAATTACTAATATCGCGTAATACACCCTTAAATATCTTAATTATAGAAGGCCCTGCAACTCCTGCCATCTCTATGACCTTTTTTAAGGGGGCTGGTTTATAATCATCAGGATCATTATTATTTGTTATAGCGGATATAGCCAGGACATTCATACCGCAGTGTCTGGCTTGTATTACCTCCATTACTGTAGACATACCTACTGCATCTGCACCGAGCACCCTTAACATGCGTGTCTCTGATGCAGTTTCCATGGATGGTCCTAAGACCTGGACATAGACGCCCTGTTTTAGGTCTATATTTTCATCTTTTGCTACCAGAACTGCCTTGCGTATAAACTCAGGAGTATATGGTTTTGTCATGTCAGGAAAACGAGGACCTATCTCCTCATTATTGGGGCCTATTAGGGGGCTTTGTCCTGTTGAGTTTATATGATCAATAATAAGCATGATCCCTCCTGGCTTGAGGTCAGGACGCAGTCCTCCTGCAGCATTAGAGATAAAGAGATTATTTATCCCCATTAGTTTAAATATCCTGATAGGCAATGTTATTTCTTTTGGAGTGTAGCCCTCATAGAGGTGAAATCTTCCACTCATTGCAACTATATCATGATTTTCTAGGCTGCCAAAGATAAGCCTGCCTGTATGACCTTTTACAGATGTCCTTGGAAATCCGGGTATATCCTCGTATGGAATAATCTTGTTTACCTGGATGTCTTCCTCCATAACCCCCAGACCTGTACCCAGGATAATGGCAGTATCTACACTCGATATATCAGAGAGTCTAGCGGCTATAGCCTTTTCCTGGTCCATATTACTCATCGATCTTGATGGCCTCGTCAATGAGCATTATAGGTATATCGTCTTCTATAGGATATTTGAGTTTACACTTTGTGCATATTAGTCCTGTGTCACCCTCCTCAAGGACGAGCTCTCCTTTACACTTAGGACAGGCCAGAATGTCCAGCAGTTCTTTATCTATAGGCATAAGTTTTTCCTCCCTGATAATTAAAATACATCTATGCCCGTTGATTCCTTTCCTGTCAAGGTGCGAATCCAGATGATGTTAGTAGGCAAATGTTTCGCCTCAGATAAATGCCATATGGCACAAATATAGGCGGAATAACTATCAACGGCCATTAACAATAATTAGGCTAACCCTTAAAATATAGTTGAGGAGTCATAGAATTAGGGAGTTGCGGAAAGAGATCTATTAAGATAAAGCCTGAAAACTCCCAACTCTCAAACTCATAACTCCCAACTGGTTTTGGACTATCGACTATCCTTAATCCCCAGTGCTATGATGCACTCCCTTACAATCTTGGCCGCTACCACAGAGGATATACCACTGGGATCCAGTAAAGGGGCAAGCTCTACTACATCTATGCCTATAACATTAAGAGTGGAGATGAGTTTAATGAGTATCTCTATTAATTCATTAAACGAATATCCGCCTGGCTCAGGGGTGCCTGTACCAGAAAAGACTGAGGGATCTAAGATGTCTAAGTCACAGGTAATATAACACGGAGCATCCAGGGCCCATAGGGTAATATCTTCTGGAGAAGACGTGAGTTCTTTAGAAATTGCACATTCCTCTCTTGTGCCTGAACGTATACCGATCTGTCTGATAGAATCAATACCTATAATATCTGTAATTCGTCTTATAACTGTAGAATGGGAGAGCTCTTGGTCAATATATCGATCTCTTAAGTCAGCATGTGCATCCAGATCTATTACTTTAAGTTCAGGATATCTATTTGTTACAGCCCTTATAGCACCAAGGGTTACAAGATGCTCGCCACCGAGCATAAAGGGAATTTTTTCTTCTGAGATTATCTTTTCTATAGAATCTTCTATAATATCCAGCGCAGGTTTGGGGTCTCCAAATGGGAGTTCCATATCTCCTATATCCATAAATTCTATATCTTTCAGGTCAACATCCTGAATGGCTGAGTATGTTTCTAGGCCTTTTGATGCATCCCTTATTGCTTGAGGCCCGAATCTGGAGCCGGGGCGAAAGGTTGCAGTAGAATCAAATGGTGCACCAACAATACGGATTTTACCCGCCCCTGGCGGACTATTTGCTTCTATATATGGCACTACATGGCTTCCTTTATAAAGTTTGGCAGACAAAAGGCAGCCCTATGCGTATCTGTATTATACCATTTGCACAGAGAGGCTATTCTACTGGCCCTTAATTCATCAAAATCCTTGGCTGGATCTTTATCAGATGTAAGTGCAATAATGAATGACCAGAGCCCGGATGGATAGCATGGAGTAGGGCCTAAATATATATGTGCATTACTAAATGCCTTTTTGATATTACCTCTGATCTTGATTACATCTTCAAGGCTCCAGGCAGGCGATTCTGTCTGGGCACTCATACATCCCCCCGGCCTGAGGGCCAATCTTACCATGCTGTAGAATTTCGGGGTAAAGAGCACTTCTCCAGGTCCTATCGGGTCAGTAGAGTCTATGCAAATGCAGTCGAACTCACTCTTCATGTCTTTTATATACTCGGTCCCATCAGCCACAACCACATCCACTCTTTTATCATCAAGGCATGAACCAAGTGCAGGAAAATATCTCTTTGCTACATCTATTACCATCTTATCTATCTCACAAAGTACTACCTGTTCGACACTTTCATGTTTTAGTGCCTCTCTTACAGATCCACCATCACCACCCCCAATAATAAGGACATTTCGAGGGTTATCCACACATGTCATGGGGATGTGGATAAGCATCTCATGGTAGAAGAACTCATCTTTCTCAGTTAGCATCACTATGTCATCTAATAGCATTACGTTTCCGAAAAAGGAGTTCTTTAATATCTTTATGGTTTGATACTGACTACCACCCTCATATAGAACCTCGTCTATCTTAAAGGATAGCCCGCCTGCCTGTCCTTCAAAGTCTTCTATGAACCAGCCTTTTTTCATTATATCTTCTCTTCTCTAATCCCAAAGCACTACGGCTGCAAAGGCACATCCACATCTTTTTACTGTATGTTCCACAGCCAGACTTTTTATTTCTTTGATGGGTTTGTCTCGCATCTTCATTCCTTGTTCTGCCATCTGGATTGCAGTCTTTTCTACTTCTTTCTTTGAAGATATGGCAGCGTATTCCATGATAAGGCCTGCATGATCCTCATCTTCAGATAGCGCTATAGCTACCCCTGCTGCAATTACCTCACCAGGGTTGGAAGATTGGATGGAACCATAAGCCACAGGAATAAGCGCTCCATGGGGGAGTGCAATCGGGGCGATCTCTTGAGCATGTGGGGGGCAGATGCTGCTCATCTTTACTAAATTGGTATTGCCTATTCCCGCATCTAATAGGGCCCCATCAAAGGCATTTAAGGGTGTGAATCCCTCAGAGCGCCCTTTTACCATAAAGTATTTTGTAGGTGTCATTATTATCATCTTGTATTTCCTATCCTCTGTAGGCGGATATCTGGTTTATACCTTATGTGCTGCCCTATAATACTTGATTGACCCCGCTTTATCTCTTTGGTGAAGGAGTGAGCGCTTTCAAATCTTTTCTTGAGATATTCATAAGCCTTCCATGGATCAACGCTCTCACCACAGGTGAATATATCAACAGCAGCATATCCATATTCTGGCCAGGTGTGAATACTTAAGTGACTTTCTGCTATTAATACTACTCCACTTACACCATGTGGGTTGAACCTGTGGAAGGCTGTTGCTACAATAGTAGCACCAGAAACCTCAGCAGCTTCATTAAGATATTGCTCCACCTTTTCTCTGTTGTTTAGGATTTCCGAATTACACCTGTAATATTCTGCTAAGACATGAATTCCCAACGCATCCATCTTCAACACCCCCTTTCCTAAAAACTCGGCGGTGCAGAGATCCATAAGATCTTTGACACCCTTTTGGATTTATTCTCCAACCAGTGTTGTTTGTTTGCAGTATAGTAAAAGGCATCTCCTTTGGATGCCTTAAATGTCTCCTTGTCCAGATTGATCCAGACCTTACCTGTAAGAACCAGTCCTGATTCATCCCCGTAATGGGCATCCTCTTTTCTGGTGGCAGCCCCGGGTTCTAAAGTCACTAGCATGATGTCCATTTCTCTGTCTTGGGCCCCTGCAATGAGCACTTCTTTTAATACCCCTTCCTCATCCTTTATTATTACTCTCCTTTCAGGGCTAAAGACCACTGCATCCGGGCCAGTATCAGCAAAAAATTCCCCCAAGGATGTGTCCAGGGCATTAAGTATCAATTCCAGTGTCTCCAGAGATGGGGATTGCAAGTCCCTTTCTAATAGCGATATAAATCCCTTTGTTAGATCTGCCCTATTGGCAAGGTCCTCTTGGGTTAATTCCTGGGCTAATCTCAAATTTTTTATCTTTTCTCCTATCTTCAAACATCACCTCTGATACATTAAAGTGTTACAATTTGTTTACTATTGTTAAACATTTTTTGGGCTCTATATGCCAAGGTTTATCAGATGTCAAGTGAAAGATTTTGACTGTGTTTGTTCCGTGTTCCACCCATCGCAAAAATTGTCCTTGACTTTATATACTCCTACCGTATAATTAAGTAGGAGGTTTGTTAAATGTCGGAAAAAGCCAAAGTTTTACCAAAGGGACAGATTACCATACCTGCTAATATAAGGAGAAAGCTCAATATCAAAGCAGGGGATATGCTTATTATAAAGGAAGGCAAAGATGGCTTTATGGTAAGCAAAGGTACGACCCTTTTTGACATGGTAGGCCTTATACCTTTAGAGAAGGATGTTGCTATAAAAAACTTGATAGAAGAGGCACGGGAAAACATTGCAAAGAAGAAATCCACTAAAAATAGCGGTTGATACAAGCTTTATTTTAACAGTAATCCTGAAAAGGAAAGACACTCAGAAAGCCGAGAGCCTCTTAAGAATGGCAGCAGGGAAATATTCCGAGGTATACCTGCCATCTCAGGTAATAGCAGAGGTTGCTTATGTCTTGGAAGGTATCCATAAGTATAGTTCGATAAATAAGCTCTCTAAACTAGAGATAAAGGGGATCATAGAGGGAATACTCAATACACCGAAAGTAAAGTGCAAAGATGAAAATTTAGTAAGGAAAGCTTTAGATTTTTATGTAAAGAAAAATATTCCTTTCGGGGATGCAATAATTGTTTCTGATGTGATAGAAAACGGCATAAATGAGATACTCACGTTTGACAGGGATTTTGAGAGAATAGTGGGAATGGGGGGATCAAGTTAACATATTGGATTAGAAAAAGGAATGGGCTCAAAGCTGCAATATACACTGAATCTAAAAGATTGAAAGGGGAGATAGATCCTCCTAAATGTATATAGCAGGTTTGAGCCCTATGATGTATCATGTTTTTTGTTCTGTTTCCCAAGCTTGACGCGGTCGTAAAAAGTCAAACTCGGTGAATCGGTCATTTCGACCGCTTCGCTTCTGTCCTTCCGAGCGAAGCGAGGAATCTTAGACTTGTTCCGGGGTGTGGCAAGGAATGAAAATATGTGTTATTTTCGTACTAGATTCAGAAATCAAGGGTTTATTCACTGCAGAGATGCAAAGAACACAGAGTTTTTCTTTTTTATCCAATCGGGAGACAACGATTGGATAAAATGACTAATTGCTAAAGGGGGTGCTTCTATTACATGTTGTAAGAATTTTTACATTTATTATTGACAGATTAGCGAGATCAGCTTGTCACGAAGTGGCTGATGATTTTGATTTGCCGGTATCCCCCGGCAAATTAAAAAATGTTTTCTCAGCGATCTTTGCGGTGAACCATGAAACCAAACGAATATTCGTAACTATTTTCATAAAAAATTACAGACAAGAATAGGAGAATATGATGTCGTCAATTCGAGGTTTAAAAACAATGAAGATACTGGACGGAGCAGAGGCATTCTCATTTTCAGGTGGGGAAAATGTGTGTCTGCTGATTCATGGGCTTACTGGTACACCTTCGGAGATGAGATTTTTGGGTGAGCGCTTGCATGAAGCAGGTTATTCTGTAAACGCCCCTCTTCTGCCCGGCCATGGTACTATAATCGAGGATCTAAATCAAAAGACATGGCATGACTGGCTTGGTGCTGCAAGTACAGAGTTGATTAGTCTCAAGCAGAATTATAGGAGGGTTTATGTTGCTGGGATTTCCATGGGAGGTCTCTTGACACTGTCATTACTGGCCATGTTTGGAGATAAGATACAATCCGGTGCAGTGCTGTCCACGCCAATGAGATTTAAGGGCTGGAAGGCAAAATATCTCCTGCCTGTTGTTGCCAGGTCTCCTCTACCCCATTTAATAAAAAATGTACCCAAATCTACCCCTGATGTAAAAGATACCAAGGAGGACACACATGTATGCTATGAAAAGGACTCGATTCCTGCTGCATGCTCTATATTAGAGTTGATAAGATTAGTCAGAAAGAGAAGTTTTTTATCAAAGATAGAAAGACCACTTATAATACTTCAATCAAGATTTGACCCAGTAGTACCTCTTAATAGTGCCCATCACATATACAAAAAAATCTCTTCACAGGACAAAGATATGGTCATACTTGAGGAGTCCTATCATACCATCACAGTAGATAAAGAAAAGGTCATGGTTGCTGATAAGATTATAGAATTTTTTGGGAAGCATTAAATATGATGCATTTGTAAAAAGTCAAACTCGGTGCCTCGGTCATTCCTGCCTGCTGCAGGCAGGTCGACCCTAGGGAGAAATCTTATCTTTTTAGCATGTTATAGAATAAAGATTTCTCGTTTTGCTCGAAATGACAAGTTATTGTGACTTTTTGCGAGTTCATCAAATATTATTCACCATGAATACCTTCTACGATCTTTGCGGTAATATAGTAAAGATCAGCGAACCCCCAGGAGGTGAAGGGAAGTGCAAAGAAGATATGTTGTATTTTTTATAGTGGCAATAGGAGTAGTCTACGCCTTTGATGCCAAAGCTGACGAATATCAGGCCAGGCGAGAGCATATGGTAAAAGAGATCGTAGCTGATGTGAAGCTTACCAGCAAGCAAATTGGCAAAAAGTCGCTTAATATTCGCGTTATGGATGCAATGAGCAGGGTTCCACGCCATGAGTTTGTCCCTTTCCGTCTAAGAGGAGTTGCTTACGAGAACCGACCTCTTCCCATTGGGTATGGGCAGACGATCTCCCAGCCCTATATTGTTGCATTAATGACAGATCTTTTGAATGTGGAGCCAAATTATGTGGTACTGGAGGTTGGCACAGGTTCTGGATATCAGGCAGCCATCCTGGCTGAATTAGTGAAAGATGTTTACACAATTGAAATTGTGCCACAACTTGGAGAAAGCGCAAAAGAACGTCTAAAGCGCCTTGGCTATGAAAATGCGGTGGTGCGGATAGCTGATGGCTATTATGGGTGGGAAGAACATGCGCCATTTGATGGTATCATGGTCACAGCTGCAGCAGGCCACATCCCGCCTCCTCTTATCAAGCAGCTTAAACCTGGAGGCAGGATGGTCATCCCTGTTGGTGGCCCATTTATGACTCAACAGTTGATGCTGGTGGAAAAGACAAGACAGGGCAAGATTAAAACCACTCAGGTGCTCCCCGTTATATTTGTACCGCTTACAGGCGCTCATTAGTTATGCTTCTTAAGTGTAGCATCTTTTTTATTTCATATGCAGCCATTGGCTATGAAATAGTCTTGATGCAGCTGCTTTCTATTATACAGTGGCACCATTTTGCCTACATGATTATAAGTCTGGCCCTCCTTGGCTATGGGGCTAGCGGTACCTTTATCGCGCTTACCAAAAGATGGCTCCTCCCTAGGTTTTATTTATCCTTTGTGATCAATGCTGTGCTTTTTGGATTTTCTGTTATGGGCTGTTTTGCACTTGCTCAGCGCACCCCCTTAAATCCACTGGAGATCCTCTGGGACAGGTCTCAATTTTGTTATCTTCTGGAACTTTATTTGCTGCTTGCAATACCATTTTTTTGTGCTGCCAACTGCATTGGACTCTCCTTTACCCGATTCAATGATCAGATACATCGTATCTATCGATTCGATCTGCTTGGTGCTGGTATTGGCGCCCTTGGAATAATCCTAGGGCTTTTTGTCTTTCCCTTAAGTATCTATACCAAGCTTTTAGCTGGTCTAGGAGTTTCATCAGCAATACTTTTGAGCCTTAATAAGGAGCTGCCCAGATATCGGTGGTTTGTAATCAGTTTGTGCGTATGCAGCTTTCCACTTATCTTTTTTTGGCCTACCGGTCAACTTAGCTCAGGAATTTCTGAATATAAAGGCCTGAGCCTTGCCCTTCACGTGCCTGATGCAGAAATCATCAGTGAACACTCAAGTCCTCTGGGTTGGCTTACAGTGGTTCGCTCTCCAACCATTCCTTTTCGCTACGCACCAGGCCTGAGCTTGAATTGTTTTATAGAGCCTCCTCCACAATTAGGGATCTTCACTGATGGAGATGCCTTTAGCCCGATCACTCGATATAATGGAGACCTTAAACCTCTTGGCTATTTGGATTATCTCTCTTCTGCGCTTCCTTATCACTTATTAAAGAGCCCTAAGGTGCTTGTGCTTGGCTCTGGTGGTGGCATGGATGTGCTTATGGCACATTATCACAAGGCAAGAAGCATTGATGCAGTGGAACTTAATCCTCAGGTCATTGATCTAGTGGGTAGGGCCTATGCTGATTTCGCAGGGCATCTCTATGACAGTGAAGGTATAAATGTCCATCTGGCTGAAGCACGGGGCTTTGTAGCTGGAAGCCGCGAAGTTTATGATCTAATTCAGGTCTCTTTGTTGGATTCCTACAATGCTTCAGCATCAGGGTGTTATGCACTCAATGCAACATATCTCTATACAGTTGAGGCCTTTAAGGAATACCTGGATCACCTTAAGCCAGGAGGCCTTCTTACCATTACCCGCTGGCTTAAAATACCACCAAGGGAGTCTCTAAAGCTCTTTGCAACAGGGGCCAGCGCACTTTATAAATTTGGTAGTAATAATCCTGGTTTGCAGCTTGTCTTGATCCGTAGCTGGAAGACAACTACATTGCTTGTCAAAAATGGGGAGTTTTCAGAACAAGAAATATCTGCCATTCTAACCTTCTGCGAAAAACGGTCTTTTGATGTGGCCTATTATCCAGGGATACGAGCCGAAGAAGCCAATCGTTATAATGTACTAAGCCAACCTTATTTCTATGAAGGAGCTAGCTCTCTTCTCGGAGAGACAAGGGATAACTTTTTAGAGCGCTACAAATTTTATATCTCCCCTGCCACAGACGACCGTCCTTATTTCTTTCACTTCTTCAAATGGAAGACTATCCCAGAGATTTTTTCCTTGAAAGGGAAGGGGGGATTGCCCTTATTGGAATGGGCCTATCCGGTGCTAATGATGACGCTCCTTCAGGCCCTGGTGGTGAGCTTACTTGTGGTTTTATTCCCGCTTTGGATTGTACGAAGGACAAGGAGTAGGGGACCAGAGCGATATAAAATCCGAGTTATGCTCTACTTCCTTTTTCTGGGATTTGCATTTTTATTCATTGAAATTGCCTTTATTCAGAAATTCACCCTGTTTCTTTGCCATCCACTCTATGCTGTAGCTGTTGTGCTTTGCGCCTTTCTGGTCTTTGCAGGACTGGGGAGCGGCTATTCTCATAAGTGGTCTCTGCGTCTTCGGGGAGTCTCCCGCAATAACAATGGGATGGCGATCGCGTTGGTTGTCGCAGGGATTGTGATTATTACCATTATTTATATGGTCTTCTTGCCCGCGCTTTTTAATCGTTTACTTCCCTTGCCAGATGTCTTGAAGATCTTAATCTCCATCATTCTTATTGCCCCTTTGGCATTTGGTATGGGAATGCCTTTTCCCTTAGGGTTGATGTGGGTAGCTGACGCAATACCAGATTTCATACCCTGGGCATGGGGACTGAACGGCTGTGCTTCAGTGCTTGGCGCTGTTATTGCTACTATTTTAGCCATTCATTTTGGTTTCGCAGCTGTAACAGGTCTAGCACTCTTACTCTATGTTCTGGCAGTATTTGCAATGGTCAGGTCTTCAGACTTGATCTAAGTATAATGGTTTCGTAAAAAGCTAGACTATATCGCTTCGCGGCACTGTAACCGAAAATAACTTTTGATAGTTAAGTTATTTGAAAGTCTTTTCAACTTGTCATTTCGAGTGACCTGCCTGCCGGCAGGCAGGAACGAGAAATCTTTCCAATGCAACATGCTGAATTCACAAGATTTCTCCCTAATATTCGAAATGACAGGTGGTTTCGGTCAAAATGACCGATTCACCGAGTTTGACTTTTTACGAATGCATCAAAGATAATGCCAAAATCATTTCTTTTTAGGATGTTTTGTATTATATAGCGATCCATTATGCAAGGGGGAGAATTAAGATGAAGATATCCTTATCAGAGGTAGAGCATGTGGCAAAGCTTGCAAGGATTCGGCTTAATGAAGAAGAAAGAACAAGGTTTTTAAAGGAGTTGAACTCCATCCTTGACTATATGGATTTACTATCAGAGGTTGATACAATAGATATAGCTCCAACAACCCATACCCAGCATATAACAAATGCCTTAAGACAAGATATAAGAAGGGCATCTCAACCCTTGAAGGATGCACTAACTAATGCACCTGAGACAGTAGATAACACATTCGTTGTGCCAATGATAATTAAGTGAAGGCTTAAATATGTTAGATATTGCAAGAAGATTCAGGGTAGACAATATAAGCCCTTTAGACATTACAGAAGAGATACTCCAGGGTATAAAACAAGACCCCCTAAACGCGTATATCACTGTCGATGAAACAGGTGCAAGAAATGCTGCAAAAGAGGCCGAGGAAGAGATTAGACAGGGAAGTGATAATCTGCTTCTAGGTGTACCTGTTGCAATAAAAGATAATATCTGCACAAAGGGGGTGTCCACCACGTGCGCATCTAATATCCTGTCTAATTTTGTGCCTACATATGATGCCCATGTTGTGGAGAAACTTAAAAACTCAGGTGTAGTCATTGTTGGCAAGACCAATATGGATGAGTTTGCCATGGGTTCTACTACTACTACCAGTAAAATTGGCCCTACAAAGAACCCGTGGGATATCACCAAGACCCCTGGTGGATCTAGTGGTGGATCTGCTGCAGCCGTTGCAGCAGATCTGTGTGCAGCCTCCCTTGGTTCAGATACTGGTGGATCTATCAGGCAGCCTGCAAGCTTTTGTGGTATTACAGGGCTGAAACCTACATATGGGTCTGTATCAAGGTTTGGGCTGGTAGCATTTGCCTCTTCTTTAGACCAGATAGGGCCCATGGCCCGCTCTGCCAGGGATGTGGCTATACTTTATAATGCAGTAAAGGGCTATGATCCAAAGGATTCAACCAGTGTTGCCATGAAATATCAACCAACATCCTTAGATGGCCTTGACATGCGGGGTATAAGGGTAGGGGTGCCAGGGGCTTTTTTTGGAGAAGGCTTGTCTACAGATGTTGAAAAGGCAGTTAAAGATGGGATATCTGTGTTTAAAGAACTTGGAGCAGAGATTGTAGACATAGATCTTGCCTATATAAGATATGGGGTGGCTGTTTATTATATTGTGGCTACAGCTGAAGCCAGTTCAAATCTTGCCAGATATGATGGTGTGAGATATGGCTTGCGGGGTAATAATGCTGATGATTTGATAGATATGTACATAGATACCAGGTCATCAGGATTTAATATCGAGGTAAAACGCAGGATAATGCTGGGTACATATGGCTTATCTGCTGGTTATTATGACCAGTATTACAGAAAGGCATCCCAGGTAAGGACGCTTATCATACAGGATTTTGCCAAGGCCTTTGAGGTATGTGATATCATAATAGGCCCTACTACACCTACACCTGCCTTTGGATTATACGAGATGATAGATGACCCCTTAAGTCTTTATCTTCTCGATATATATACAATCCCGGCAAATTTAACAGGGCTGCCAGCCTTGAGCATCCCATGCGGGTTTACAAAAGAAGGTCTACCTATAGGCATGCAATTGATGGCCCCTGCCTTTCGAGAAGATATCCTCTTGGGCGCAGGCATTTCATTCCAGGATCATACTAGATTTCATGAGAAGAGGCCACAATGGAATATGATGTGATTATAGGGCTTGAAGTCCATGCACAGCTTCTTACTGAGACCAAGATATTCTGCAGTTGTTCCACTATATTTGGCGATAAACCAAATACAAATACCTGTCCTGTATGCATTGGTATGCCAGGGGTGCTGCCTGTATTAAACAAAAAGGTAGTGGACTTTGGTATAAAACTGGGACTTGCAACTAATTGCCATATCTCTAAGACAAATATATTTGCACGTAAAAATTATTTCTATCCTGATCTACCCAAGGGCTACCAGATTACTCAGTATGAGAATCCCCTTTGCGAACACGGGTTTTTGGATATAAATGTAGATAACACTGTCAAACGTATAGGCATTACCCGTATCCATATGGAAGAAGATGCGGGTAAATTAATTCATGACCTGAAAAGTCATCGCAGCCTTATAGATTTTAATCGAGCAGGCGTGCCACTTTTGGAGATAGTGTCTGAACCTGATATAAGAAGCACTGCTGAGGCTTATTCTTATTTGATGGAATTGCGTCAGCTTTTAGTCTATCTTGAGATCTGTGATGGCAACATGGAGCAAGGTTCATTTAGATGTGATGCTAATGTCTCTGTAAGACCCAAAGGATCTGTCTCCTTTGGTATAAGGACAGAACTCAAGAATATGAACTCATTCAGGCATGTTCAACGAGCCCTGGATTATGAGATAAATAGACATATAGGCATCATAGAGTCTGGAGGGAATGTCCTCCCGGAGACCATGCTCTGGGATGCAGTATCCAACACCACCCAGCCCATGCGTACCAAGGAAGAGAGCCATGATTACAGATATTTTCCAGAACCAGATCTAATCCCTGTTGTGGTAGATGATGCATGGATAGAGGAGATAGAAAAGAGATTGCCTGAACTCCCAAGAGATAAACGGGCTAGATTTGTAAATGTATATGGTCTTCCAGAATACGATGCTGAGGTACTCACTCAATCAAGGTCCGTTGCAGATTATTTTGAGCAGTGTGTAAGCTTGCTCAATTCCCCAAAAGAGATCAGTAATTGGATTATGACAGAGGTCTTAAGGGTCTTAAAAGAGGGATCAGAGGATATCAAGACATTAAAGGTTACACCAGAGATGCTTGTCTCAATGATTAGACTTATAAATGATGGTACTATATCAGGCAAGATTGCAAAGGATATATTTGAAGAGATGGCGACTACAGGTAGATCCCCTGAATTAATAGTAAAGGAAAAGGGACTTGTCCAGATTACAGATGAAGATATACTAAAGGATATAGTAAGAGAGATAATCGAGAATAACCCTAAGGAGGTAGACGTATATAAAAAAGGAAAGGTCCAGTTGCTTGGCTTTTTTGTGGGCCAGGTAATGAATGCAACAAAAGGCAAGGCCAATCCAAGACTTACAAATAAGATTATTAGAGAGATGTTGAAACAATGAAGAAATTACATATAGCAGATACTAGTGAGGTAAAGGCAGGTGATGTCACTGATATCTACTTTGTAAGGACAGCCAAGATCCTGCGTGAAAAACATCAGGACAAGGATGTGTGCATGGAGGTGTTCTTAAAGTCTTTTCCAGATCCATCCTATAAGTGGGGGGTCTTTGCTGGCCTGGAGGAAGTAGCGATCTTGTTAGAAGGCAGGCCTGTTAACTTAAGGTCGATTCCAGAGGGCAGTATATTCTTTGCAGACACCCCTGTTATGAGTATAGAAGGCAATTATCTTACCTTTGGGGCCCTGGAGACATCTATCCTGGGCTGTGTATGTCAGGCATCCGGTATTGCAACAAGGGCTGCACGCTGCAGGATAGCATGTGGTGATAAGACCATGATAAGCTTTGGGGCCAGGCGTATGCATCCCTCCATTGCCCCTATGGTGGAGCGTGCTGCATTTATTGGTGGCTGTGATGGAGTAGCAGCAGTGGCAAGTGCAAAATTAATTGGAGAAAGGCCAATAGGTACTATGCCACATGCCCTCATCCTTCAGATGGGGGATACATTAGATGCTGCCTTAGCATTTGATGAGATTATTGAGAAGGATGTGCCAAGGGTTGTACTCATCGATACATTCCTGGATGAAAAGTTTGAGGCCATAAGAATAGCTGAAGCCATGGGAAAGACCTTGTTCGGCGTGAGACTGGATACACCCTCATCCAGGAGGGGAAATTTTAGGGCACTCTTGAAAGAGGTCAGATGGGAGTTGGATACCAGGGGGTTTGATCATGTAAAGCTCTTTGTCTCAGGTGGTCTTAATGAAAAGTCTATCCTTGAGATAGGAGATATAGCTGACTCCTTTGGTGTAGGCACCCAGATATCCAGTGCTGCATCTCTAGATTTCTCAATGGATATTGTAGCCATTGAAGGCAAACCTTTTGCAAAGAGGGGCAAAGATTCAGGAAAAAAATCGGTTTTGAGGTGCAAGGAGTGCATGAGGGATTATGTAGTACCCTATGGCCATAAAAGACAATGTGGGTGTGGAGAAACCACTGCAGATATTTTGGTGCCTGTAATAGAAGGTGGCAGATTTGTAGCCAGGCTTCCTAACGCAAGGGAGATAAGGGCTAATGCTATGGATGAATTAAAGTCTCTTATCAAAGACTCTTCACCCCAAGATGTGCTGAATATATGAACTCTCCATTTTTCTTTAAAGAGGATACATTTTATATATTAGACCAGAGAAAACTTCCCTATGATGAGGTATGGCTAACCTGTACCAGAGCAGTCCATGTAGCTGAAGCCATAAAGACCCTGGCTGTAAGGGGTGCTCCTGCCATAGGTATTGCTGCTGCCTACGGGATGGCCCTGGAAGCTAGGTTTGGGGGAAAGGCATTTTTTGAGGCAGCAGATATCTTGAAAAAGGTACGGCCCACAGCAGTAAATCTTTCATGGGCCATAAATAGGGTCTTGGATGTGGCCAAAGGCAGGGCAGATAAGGATCTCTACACTACTGTAAAGGCAGAGGCAGATAATATCTGGGATGAGGAGAAAAAGGCAAATAAGGTCATGGCTGATCTTGGTGCGGATTTGTTTACAGAAGACAGGCCATATAGTATACTCACACACTGTAATACAGGAACCCTTGCCACAGGTGGTATAGGTACAGCCCTTGGTATAATTCGCAGGTTGCATTCTAAAGGTAAACTCTCCATGGTCTATGTAGATGAAACAAGGCCTTTATTTCAGGGTGCCAGACTTACTGCCTATGAGCTAAAGGAAGATAGCATCCCCGTAACCTTGATTACAGATAATATGGCAGGCCTTATCATGAAGCAAAAAAAGATAGATGTAGTACTTGTTGGTGCAGACAGGATTGCAAAGAACCTTGATATAGCAAATAAGATAGGTACATACACCTTGGCTGTGCTGGCATATGTCCACAACATACCATTTTATGTAGCAGCACCCATGTCAACATTTGATTCAAATATATCAAAAGGCGATGAAATTCCTATAGAAGAAAGGGAGAAGAATGAAGTCCTTGGGTTTGATGGCCGTCGATGGGCACCAGAGGTGGATGCATATAACCCTGCATTTGATGTAACGCCTGCTAGATTCATTACAGCTATTATTACAG
>JAGGYK010000316.1 GCA_021162585.1 Deltaproteobacteria bacterium | reverse complement strand
TGCCTGAATCGCTCTTTGATACATCCTTCAGGCTCGCTTACGGGCGACCTCTATTCGCCCTTCAGGCTCAGGAGGGATCGCTTCTCCTTCAGACAATGCCAAAGGATGTATTAGCAAATCACGATGGAAGATCCGCTCAAGAGTCCCCCATCCCTCCTCTCGTAAAGTATTCTTATAGCCTTATCCCCCTAAGCCTAATGTCTCGTGCCTATAAAACGGAGAACGGACAACGGCATTTTCATATAAAAAAGGGGGGCTTACGCCCCCACAAAGGAGGTATCTATAAAAGGAGGTTTCAACACTTAGCTATCTTCCTGGTAGAAAAAGTCGTATACTCTAGAGACCTTTATCCCTTGAATAGAGAAATATAGATCATCTCCTTTTTCTACCCCTCTTACTTCTGCAATGCCGGACTCCTGAGCCTGAAAGATTTTTGTGGTGCCAAAATCAAAAATAGGCAAAATTCTGGTGGTACACGTCCATATTGTGCCATCTGTTCCTATAGTAGATATGATGTATTCTCCTTGTCTCATCCATTTTCTAAAACCTTGAAACTCCATTTTTATCTCCTTTGTATCCATCTCGCGTACCTTTTATGCCACAAACGTCTTCTATATATACTTATCGACTAAATATGAGGGCGGCTTTATACTTTATGTGAGACCTTTGCATAATACTCATATTGTTCCGCCTGGGCGGACCCCCCGCAATAACAGGAAAACAATTGTGCAAAGGTTTCTTATGTATAAAGGTTGGTAAGATTATCTATTGTGATCTCTTGTATCTTTATAGAGTTTATAGTCTAGGCTATCCACTAACGCCATCCATGATGCCTCTATTATATTAGAGGATACACCCACTGTGTTCCAGTTATCTTTTTTATCACCTGATTCTATCAACACCCTTACAACTGATGCAGTACCTTTACTAGAGGATATAACTCTTACCTTGTAATCCAGAAGCTCCACGTCTTCAATCCTGTGATAAAACTTCTCTAAGGCCTTTTTTAAGGCATTATCCAATGCATTGACAGGACCGTTGCCCATTGCAGCAGTATGTTCTATCTTTCCATCAACCTCTATCATGATAGTAGCCTCTGAGACAGGATCCACATCATCACTATGCTTTTCTGTAATCACCCTAAACCCCTTTAATTTAAAGAAACGCACGTGCGTGCCCATAGCCTTTTTCATAAGGAGTTCCAACGAGGCATCCGCCCCTTCAAACTGGAAACCACTGTCTTCAAGATCCTTTATAATCTTTACTATCTCCTGGGCTGTGGTATCCCCTTTTGAGAGATCAATGTTGAACTCTTTTGCCTTGTATATAATGTTGCTTTTGCCTGATTGTTCAGAGACCAAGATCCTCCTGTGATTTCCAACTGCCTCTGGGGTGATATGTTCATAGGTTATAGGATTACTCATGACAGCACTTACATGTACACCCCCTTTATGCGCGAATGCAGACTCCCCAACATAGGGTTGATGCTTATTAGGGCTCAAGTTGGCAATCTCATCCACAAACCTGGAGATCTCCACCAACATCTGCATATTCTCTTTAGGTATAGTAATGTAGCCCATCTTCATGTTAAGGTTGGGGATCACCGAACACAGGTTGGCATTACCACATCTCTCTCCTATACCATTTATGGTGCCCTGGACATGATCAACACCTGCTGAAACAGCACAGATGGTATTTGCCACTGCAAGGTCACTATCATTATGACAGTGGACCCCTAAAGGGACATCCACCTCTTGTTTTAATGATCTGATAACATCTGCCACCATGGAGGGCATCATCCCTCCATTTGTATCACACAAGACCGCCCTATCTACACCACCTGCGATAGCTGCCCTGAGAGTTGCCAGGGCATAGCCTCTATTTGCAACAAACCCATCAAAAAAGTGTTCTGCATCATATAGTACTAAAGGAAATAAACCTTTTAAATAGGCTATAGTATCTGTAATAATTCTCAAGTTCTCCTCCAGAGAACACTTAAGTAAACTCTTTACATGGGTATCCCATGACTTGCCGACTATGGTAACCCCAAACGGACGGGCATTTATCAAGGCCTTAATCATATTGTCATGTTCTGGTTTACTCCCAGGCTTGCAAGTGCTCCCAAAAGCGATTACCTTGGCATTTCTGATATCCAGATCCTTAATCCTCTTGAAAAATCTCTTGTCTTTTGGGTTTGCCCCTGGCCAACCTGCCTCAATATAATCAACACCTAATTTGTCCAGCTTAAGTGCTACAGCGCACTTATCCTCCATAGAAAAAGACACATCCTCTGATTGCACGCCATCTCTCAAGGTGGTATCGTATATCTCTACCTTAGACAATAGCATCTCCTTGCTTGCCAAGATTGAATACATCATGAAGCACCCTTGTGCCTAGTTCTATGTATTTCTCATCTATCACGCATGAGACCTTTATCTCTGAAGTAGAGATCATCTGGATATTAATCCCTTCTTTAGAAAGGGCACCAAACATCTTTGCTGCAATCCCAGCATGCGAGCGCATCCCAGCACCTATTATAGATATCTTGGCAATCTTGATATCACCCAATATATCACTTGCTCCTAAGAGCTCTCCTTTTTTCTTTACAATAGCCATGGCCCTTTCGTAATCACTCATGGTCACAGTAAAACTCAAATCAGCGTATTTTCCATCTGCTGAGATATTCTGTATTATCATGTCCACATTTATATTCTCCTCAGCCAATGGAGTGAATATGGTTGCAGCAACACCTGGCCTATCTGGCACACCCAATAATGTTATCTTTGCCTCATTTTTATCATATGTTACACCTGAGACCACTGCACTTTCCATGGTTACATCCTCCTTTGTTACTAATGTGCCAGTTCCCTCTTTAAAGGTAGACTTTACAAGAACAGGCACATTATACTTCTTTGCAAACTCCACAGACCTGATCTGCAAGACCTTTGCACCCAGAGATGCCATCTCCAGCATCTCATCATATGAGATCTTATCAAGTCTCCTGGCATTGCTACATATACTGGGATCTGCTGTATATACGCCATCCACATCTGTATATATCTCACATATGTCCGCACCCAATACAGATGTTAATGCAACTGCAGACGTATCAGAGCCACCCCTACCAAGGGTAGTAATATCTTTGTCTTCTGTTACACCCTGGAATCCCGCTACCACTGCTATTTCTCCTGCATCCAGGGCCTTGTTTATTAATCTCACATCTATATCCAATATTCTGGCCTTTGTATGCGAGCTATCTGTCTTGAGACCTATCTGATGTGCCAAAAACGACCTGGCTGGTACACCTAACTCCTTTATAGCCATAGCAAGCAGTGCAACACTTACCTGCTCTCCTGTAGACACCAGGACATCCATCTCTCTAGGATCTGGAGATTTGGTGATGTCTTTGGCTAGATCGATTAGACTATCAGTCTGCCCTGCCATGGCAGATACTACTACCACAACCTTATCTCCCAACCTATACCTGTCAACTACCCTATTTGCTACATATTTGATCTTCTCCAGGCTGCCGAGCGATGTGCCACCATATTTTTGAACCACAATACCCATAGATTACATACCTCTTGTAAGAATTTAATCAACTCATACAAATTAATTTCATACCTTTTATAAGTATCTTCCTGGTTTGATCCTCAACATAGATAATCTTTACATCTATCACAGGCATGTTAAAAAAAGCCCTTGCTATGTTACCCCACTCCACTATTATAATGTGATGCTTGTCCATAAAATCCTCCAGCCCAAGGTCCCATACATCATCAGGGCCTAGCCTATAAAGGTCTACATGAACAATGTCAAGTCTTGCTTTATAGATATTTACCAAGGTAAAACTGGGGCTTATTACAGGGGTCATATTGTCTACCTCAAGGGCAGAGGCTATACCTTTAGTAAACAAGGTCTTTCCTGCTCCCAGATCTCCACTAAGCAAGATAATCTCGCCACCTCTCAGGTGTGCCCCAAGCCTTACCCCAAAATTTAGTGTATCCTCAGGGCTTTTGCTTATAAATTCATAACAATCAGCAAGACTCAATGACCACCTCTCAGACATCACTTCTGAAAAGAGCCAAGGTGAGTATAAAAGAATAAATATATAGGATTGTTCTCAATTTTATTCATAGCCTTTCATCCACTATAGATCTTATCACAGACCTTATCCTCATTGCATGCCTTACATCATGTACCCTTATTATATTCACCCCCTGTAAGGCGGCCCATGCTGTAACCGCATCAGTGCCTTCCTCTCTGTCATTTACAGGGGTACCAAGGATATTACCTATAAAGGCCTTCCTGGAGTGACCCAATAGCACAGGCACACCCAATGATTTGAACTCTGATATGTGCCTGATGATAGTAAGGTTGCCTTTTAAGTCCTTGCCAAAGCCTATACCGGGATCCACAATAATCCTGGACTTATCTATGCCTGCATCAATGCACGCATGTATCCGCTCATCCAAGAAATCCACAATTTCTGTAATGATATCATTATAGGATGTATCCTGCTGCATGGTCTGAGGCGTGCCTCTCATATGCATAAGCACAACGCCAGCCCCTCTATCTTTTACTACACCTACCATATCAGGGTCATGGCGCAGGCCACTTATATCATTTACAATACAAGCCCCAGCATCCAGGGCAACCTTTGCTACCTCAGATTTCTGTGTGTCTATGCTTATGGGGACCTCCACCGAAGATACAATTCTTTCTATGACAGGCACTACCCTTGAGATCTCCTTGTCTTTATCTATAGGAATAGAACCTGGCCTGGTGGACTCAGCCCCTATATCTATGATCTGAGCACCATCAGTTATCAGATCCATTGCATGTTTATATGCCTTATCTGGATCCATCCATAGTCCACCATCAGAAAACGAATCATCACTAACATTTAATACGCCCATGACCACAGGCAATTCATCCCACCTATAGTGTCTTCCACATACATCCAATATAAGGCCATCCCTTTTAAAAAAGACCTGATCCTCTATCATAGAGGCAATTGTAGAGAGTCCTGGTTGTAATTTTAGCTTGTCTATTAGTCTCCTGAAATGCCTCAAATCTCCCATAACAACACAGTCACTCAAGGTAGCCTCACCTGATATTACACCCCTGTTCACAGCCACATCACCCCCAATAGATAACATCTCCTGTTTCAAGATATTTGCTGCATAGAGTTTTATATCCCTCAGTAGGAGAATCCTGTGTCCCATCTTTGACATAAGGATGGGGATAGAGGCTGGATCAACACCGCAATCTATCAATATCTTCTTATCAGGGTGGCTCAAGAGGCGGGCCTTAGGTCTTCTCTTCCTGGATAATACCTTCGATCTCAACCCCATTTAATACTTCTTTCTCCAGTAATACCTCTGCGATCTTGCGCAATGCATTAATGTTATCCTTTATGACCTTTTCTGCCCTTTCATAACAAGACATCACGATCTCTTTGACATTCTCGTCAATCTTTTTTGCTGTCTCTTCACTATAATCCACACGCTTTGCTATTTCTCTGCCTAAAAATAGCTCCTCCTCTACCTTGCCAAAGCTCAGGGGTCCTAAATCACTCATGCCCCATTCACAGACCATATGTCTGGCCATATCAGTGGCCCTTTCAATATCATTGCCTGCCCCAGTAGTCAAATGACCTACTGCCAATTCCTCTGCTATCCTGCCACCCATAAGCACTGTTATAGCGTCTATAAGATAATCTTTTGTGTATGTATGCCTGTCATCTATAGGCAATTGCTGAGTAACCCCCAAGGCCCTACCCCTAGGGATTATACTTACCTTATATACAGGATCAGCATTAGGAAGCATCTTTGCCACCAGTGCATGTCCTGCTTCGTGGTACGCAGTGTGCAACTTCTCTTCATCAGAGATCACCATAGACTTTCTCTCTACACCCATAAGCACCTTGTCTTTTGCCATTTCCAGGTCTTCCATGTAAACCTTTGGCTTACTGTATCTTGCAGCCAACAGGGCAGACTCATTGACTAGATTTGCAAGGTCAGCGCCAGAAAACCCCGGGGTGGCCTTTGCCAGAATGTTAAGATCTACATTGTCAGCTAGCGGTATCTCCTTTGCGTGTACCTTTAATATCTCTTCTCTACCCTTTACATCAGGGATAGAGACTACAACCTGACGATCAAACCTTCCAGGCCGCATTAATGCTGGATCAAGGACATCCGGCCTGTTTGTAGCAGCCATCAGGATAACCCCCTCGTTTGATTCAAAACCGTCCATCTCCACAAGGAGTTGGTTTAGTGTCTGCTCTCTTTCATCATGACCGCCCCCGAGACCTGCCCCTCTATGGCGCCCCACTGCGTCTATCTCATCTATAAATATAATACATGGTGCATTCTGTTTGCCTTGAGCAAAAAGGTCTCTAACCCTCGATGCACCCACACCTACAAACATCTCCACAAAATCAGAGCCTGACATACTGAAAAAGGGGACATTTGCCTCTCCTGCTACTGCCTTAGCCAGTAAGGTCTTACCTGTACCCGGAGGGCCAATAAGTATTACCCCCTTTGGTATCTTCCCACCAAGGGTTGTGAATCTCCTGGGGTCTTTTAGAAAATCTATTATCTCTTTTAATTCTTCCTTTGCCTCTTCTACACCTGCCACATCACTGAACGTTACCTTCGCCTTGTCCTGAGTCATGAGTCGGGCTTTACTCCTGCCAAAACTCATGGCCTTAGTTCCACCTGCCTGCATCTGTCGCATAAAGAATATCCACACGCCTACCAGGAGTAACATTGGTATCCATGATATAAGCACAGACATATACCATGGAGATTCTTCTGCTGGTTTGGCAGATATACGCACATCCTTTGCCATAAGTCTTTCTACAATCTTGGGATCATCAGGGGCATATGTTTCGAATGGTCTATTATCCTTCATAATACCTTTTATCTTATGTCCCTGGATAGTCACCTCTTCTATCTCATCATTATCCAATATCTCAACAAACTCACTGAATGCAAATTTCTTTATCTCAGATTGAGGTTGATTAAAGAGGTGAAATAGCATTACCATTATAAGTGCTATCACTACCCAAAGTGCAGCCCCCTTTAAAAAGTTATCATTCCTTGGGCCTTTATTATCTTTCATCCCTTATCTCCACACTAATCAATATCACCAATATAGACCCTTGCCAAATGAGCATATCTGCCAGAGACCTTCTCTAAGACCTCTATTGCATCACAGGTCTTATTAAGCTCTTTTAAAACTACCCCTTTATAAAACAAGGCCTCGTCCTTTATTTCCCCAGGTCCAGACGATATGCACTCATCAAGGACAGGTATTGAACCAGCCAGATCGCCTTTATCCATATATGCCTGAGCCAGGATCAAGATCGATTCCCAATAAAAAATATCCTTTTTGCCCCATGCATCTATAAACTCACCTGCATACTTAATAGCACCATCAAGGTCGCCATCAGAATATGCCTTATTTGCAAGCCTTAATATTGCAAGTCTTCCTGCCTTTGTATGAGTATAGTCCTGCATGAGATCTTCTATCGCTTCAATATCCCCTGCTGCATTAAAATATTCTATCATAGCCAGGCGCTCTCTATTTGTCTCCCAGTAGAAAAATCCTAGAGAGCCTATAATAATTATTGCTACTATCAGGCTGGTGAATATAAATTTCTTTTTATTTGCCTTTGCCCACCGGATGAGTCTACCTATAGTAGACATGAATTCATCAGGACTCTTTACCAATGTCTTTCTTGTATCTTTTGCCACTTAATAACCTCCTGCTATACTTGTTATCATATAGTAGTTATATGCTAGATATGTCAATTAGGGATTCCATATCTAAAATATATATAGGGTTAAAGGGCATTAATTTAAAGATTATTAAAGGCTCCCGCGGGGGAGATCTTTCCTTTTAGGATATAACATCACACCAGGTACAACAGTGTGCATCCCATACCGGGCCCTTAATTTATCTATTTTATTATAGAGCCGTTCCACCTTTGTATCAAAATCATAAAAGGAACTCTGCCGAAGAGCACTCAGATGGCTGCATGTGACACCTATAAGCCTGATACCTTTTGTGAAACTACAGTGTTCTCTTATAAGATCATAGCTCACACTAAATATATCACTGTCTCCATTTATAGCAACAGGCATCATGGTCTGTCTTGTATGTAGACTAAAATCCTTGTATCTGAATTTCACCTGCACACATCTGGCAAAAAGGTGGAGGGCCCTGAGAGATGTCCCTACCACAAGAGAAAGTTCTGCCAGGACAGGAGAAATGTCCTTTATATCATATATAATATCATCCAGTGTAACCTCATGGCTTATACTCTTCCTCTGTTTAAATGGCTCAACCTTTGTCATATCTATGCCATGAGAGAGATCCCATAAAACTCCCCCATAAGAACCCAAGTGTCTTTTTAATAAGTCTTTATTAGATATCCTTATCTGGCCTATAGTATTTATGCCCATAGAATGTAAATGAATGGATGTCTTTTTCCCAACGCCCGGGATGGCCTCTATAGGCAGCGGAGAGATAAATGCTATAACATCATCAGGGCTGACCACAATCAAACCATCTGGTTTACCCATACTAGAGGCCAGTTTTGCAACAAATTTGTTCGGACCAGAACCTATGCTTGCTGTAAGACCTGTCTCTGTTTTTATTGCATTTTTTATACTACTGGCAATATCAAAAGGCCTACCGTACATAAGACAAGAGCCTGTGACATCCAAAAAGGCCTCATCCAGAGAAACAGGTTCTACTTCAGGTGTATACCTTAATAATATTGCCATTATCCTCTTGGAAAAGGTTCTATACAGATTCATACGTACAGGCAAAATTACAAGGCCAGGACACAGTCTTACAGCCTGCCTGAGTGGCATGGCGGAATGAACTCCAAAGGCCCTTGCCTCATAGGACGCCGCGCTTACCACCGCATGAGAACCACTTCCTCCAACTGCAACAGGACTGCCTTTAAGATTGGGATTTAAAAATTGCTCCACAGATGCATAAAATGCATCCATGTCCACATGAAGGATTAATCGTTGCACCAAATCCTTTTTAATCTAAAGATAAAGGTCTTATCACATGAGGTGTAATAAATATCAATAGCTCCTTCTTGTGTGTCTCATTAGTCTTACCCCGGAAGAGTACCCCCAGCCATGGTATCTTACTTAATCCAGGCACCTTTGAGACATTCTTTTTGACCTCATCTTCTATGATACCGCCTATTACACTGGTCTCTCCATCCCTTACAAGGACTTCTGTCTGAACCTCCCGTGAAGCTATACTAGGGTCTTGAAGGGAGTTTACATAAGCACCTATGGCATTTCTCTTGACCAGTATCTCCATGTTGACGCTACCATCAAATGCAACCCTGGGTGTAACTTCTAATACAAGCTCCATATCCTTCAGTTCTGTAGAGAGTTCGCCTTCTTTGTTCCTTACGATATATGGATATTTTTCACCTTGTTTTATGATGGCCTTTTTGTTATCCATGGTTACTACCCTGGGTCTTGCTATCACCTTGGTACTCCCTGTAGTCTCACCTATATCCAGCCTTACATCAAGGTCAAGGAGACTACCTGCAAGCCTGCCAAGGGAGATTCCAATCCCTGCTGGCTGATTCATGGGAAAATTCACAGCCATTGAAGGAGAGGGTATAATGGTAGTCGACCATGAGGGTTTTACAGCAGCACCTGGAGCAACTGCAGTGCCTATAGTATTAAACAAATTCCTTGCAGCGCCAGAGGTCACCCCTGTAAGCCCGAAGTGGTGACTACTAGACTGATTTCTGTAGGCTCCTCCCCACTGTACACCAAGTCCCCTAACCCAATCATCATCTGCCTGGACAATTCTTGACTCGATTAAAACCTGTGGAGTAGCCTTATCTAATCTTTTTACCATATTATAAATAGCATCTACATTCTTCTTTGTATCCTTTATAATCAAGACATTTGTCCTGTCCTCTGCAGTAATGCTACCTCTATCAGAAATCACACCTACATCTTTGCCCTTAATAGTCTTTGCAATATCAGATGCCTTTGCAAAGTTTACTGGCATGACAGAGGTTACCAAAGGTTCTAACTGCTCTTTTGTCTTTATCGAGGCAAGCTGTCTTTCCTGAGCTGCCTTTATCTTGTCTGCAGGGGCAATCCTTACCACATTTGCTATTTGCATCTTATCTAAATCTTTACTCTCCAGGATCACATCTAAGGCCTGATCCCACGGTACATCTTTTAGCCTTATAGTGATTGTGCCCTTTACATCGTCAGAGGTGACAATGTTAAGACCACTCACATCTGCTATAATTCGCAGTACATTATGTATATCTGCATTCTGGAGATCCAAAGATATACGTTTACCTCTATACTTAGGTCTTATTCCAGGTTTTATCATGGATGCCTCTAGTATTTTCTTGCTGACAACTGCCACATCCTTACTCCTTGCAGGAGCATGCCTGGCTATCTCTGTCTTGGGGGGAATCACCTTTGCTTGAACTTCCTCTGGTTTTACTGAGGCCTTTTTTAATTCTTCTGGTATGTCAAAGTCCATAAACAACGTGTTTTTATCTTGGTTAACAAAGTATGGGGCCATCTGCTTCATTGTGATCTCAAAGACTACATCTTTACCTTTTTGGGCAGGTATAATACAATCAATAGCTGTGACAAAGGCCTTTGTAACATAAGGTCGTGCCAGATGGTTTGGTATCTTGGCATTATCAATGCGAAGGAGAACTTTATCTGCCTTTCTTATAACATCATAACTGACCTTCCCATCCAAACCTATCTTTAACCTGGATTTGTTGTCTATGTTCATAAAGTCCACGCTCTTTATGGTTACACCAGCAGCATATATAGGGAATATCAATATACCTATAAATACCATAAAGAATATTCTCTGTTTCATATCACCTCTCCCCCTCTTCTTTTCTAAGTCTCAACACTACTTCCCTTGTATTAACACGCCCCCTATAGTCTTTAAAATGCTGTTTTATAGTAATTCCATCAGGAGATATACGGGTTACAATACCAGAATTTTCACCCAGAAACATACCTTCTTTTATTATATAGCCCATTCCTGAAGAATCCTGAATAAGTGCACTTTTTTTATCACCCCAGATTGTCCCCACGAGTTTTATCTGTGATAGCGTAAGTTTCTGGAGTGGACTTAAATCCTCTCTCTTGCCCTTATCTCCTGCAATCTTGACGGGAACCCCAATTTCAAAGGGCTGAAATGGATCACGCTTACCTTTAATTACATATTCAGGCCTTTTCTTTTCCTCACTCACAGCTACCGGCTTTGGGGAGTCTACCTTTTTTGTCTTTACAGAGCCAAGTGAGGTATCGGCTGCGGTTTTCTTATCATCGCCTGAGCATCCAATAAGCCCTATCAAAATAATACCTATAAAGATAAAATATACAAATCTGTTCATTGCGTCCCTGCCTTTTCTATAAACTTATATGTGGTAGCATTACATGAAATAGCAAGTATCATGTCTTCACCGGGACCTCTCTTTGGAGAACTCATAGCTATATTAGACATATTCACTATTCTTGGCATCTTGGAGACCTTATCAAAAAAAGCTACTGTGTCTTTGTAGCTACCTTTCACCTTAATATCAACAGGTATCTCTGCATAAAAATTTTTAGACACCTCATTTTGGGGTCTAAACAGAATAAACTCAAGTCCTGATGCCTTACCAAGAGCAGAAATGTTTTCTAACAGAGATGGTATCTCGCTTTTATCAGGCAGTTGTTTCAGGGCTATAATAAGTTTATGCCTGGTTTCCTCAAGTTCTGCCTCGTATCTAGGCTTTTCCTTTATAATTGCCTTCTTTGTAGAAAGTTCTGCCTTGAGTCTTGCCAATTCTGGCTCTAGGGATCTTACCTCTTTAATAACTGGTCGATAAAAAAACTGCCAGTACAGAACAACCACGCCCCCAAGAATCAATAATAGAATTAATACCTTAGTTGCCGACTTTAACCTTAATATAGTCTCTATAAAATCCATGCCTTACCTCACCTTGGTAATTTTACCTTGCAGTTTATCACAAACTTGTGATTAGGTCCCTCCTGTTGTGTAAATACCAACACTACATCTTTAAAATACGAGCTCATCTGAAGCTTCTTCATGAACAAGGCAATAGTAGGGTTATCCACAGCAACTCCATTGAGGGCAAGGCTATCTCCACTATTACTCAAAGATATCAGCCACGCCTTTTCAGGGATAAGCATGCTTATCTGGTCAAGTATCTCAACAGGTCCTCCCTTTTTTGCCCGCAGAGATCTTATCACATCCAACTTACGTTCAAGCTCCTGTTTGCGTTTTTTAAACGTCTCTATCTCACCAGCAATAGCAGTAATCTTCACGATATCAGCCTTGGTGGATATAATCTCTTGCTGAAGGGCTTCCCTTTGCTTATTCATAGATCCATGAAAGAGACTTATACCAATCACTACCAAGATAATTACCAAAATAAGAAACACTCCATGCTCTATCAGGGCCTTTCGTTTTAGTTCTCCCTTTATAGGTAACAGATTTATCTTTACCATTTGTCCTCCGCCTTCCTTAATGCAAGTCCTATAGCCACTGCCATCTGCGGCGCTATATAGGCTATGTACTCGGAGTCAAAGACTTTATCATCCCAAGTGATATTATTAAATGGATTTATTACTTCTACAGGAATCTCTGTTTGCTTCTCAAGCATACTTGTCAGACCAGGAAGTCTGGCTGAACCGCCGCTTAGGTATATCCGCTCTATATTCTCGTTTACCATTGTAGAGAGAAAGAAGTCCAGAGTCCTCCTTATCTCCTGCACGTAAGTTTCAGATGCCATCTTAAATATATAATTTACCCTTTCCAGATCAATGCCTACTATATCTGCACCTGTTTTTATATTCTCTGCCCTCTCATAGCTTACTCCAAACTCCCTCTGAATGCGCTCTGTCAACTGGCGTCCACCCATAGATATATCCCTGGCAAAAACAGGTATACACTCTTTTATTATATTGATATTGATCATGGATGCCCCTATATCTACCAGGGCTATTAGAGATTCTGGGGCATCAGGATAATTGACCTCATACATTGTTTCTAGTGCAAACACATCTACATCCATAACCATAGGTTTAAGGCCGGCATTTCTAATGGCAGAGGCATAATCATCCACCATCTCCTTTTTAGATGCCACTAACAATATATCCATCATGTCAGAACGTTCTGCACTCTCACCCAATATAAAAGAGTCCAGATATACATCATTTATGTCAAACGGGATATATTGTTCTGCCTCTATCATTAAAGTCTGCTCTAACTCAGCCTCTGTCATTATAGGCAATTCTGCCTTCTTCACGATCACAGAATGACCTGAGATAGCAGTTGCTGTACCTCTTGGCCTAATCTTCAAGTTCTCTCTAAGACTCTTGATAGTATCCATAACTGTTTCTGAATCCATTATGTCCTTATCTACAATACACTCGGCAGGTAACATCCCCAGGCCAAGGGCCTTTAATTCATATCCGCCTCTTACTTTTGCCAGATCTACCATCTTTGCAGAATGCGAACCTACATCTAAGCCTAATAAAGTCCTACTTTCAAATATCATATCCTACCCCACTTTATTTCTTCTTCCCTTTAAATATTACCACTATATCTCCTGGTCTTACCAAATTCATCTCTTCCATAATTATATGTTCTATGTAGGATCTATCCTTTTTCAAAAGATAAGCCTCTTGGGCAAGGAGATAATTTTTTTGTCTCAAAGAAGTATTGCCTGCCTTTAAGGCCACAAGTTCCTGATGTAAGTGATATGTCTTGATAAGGCCTCTTTCTCCTGGTACAGTAAATACCAACAAGAGAAGCATAACCATAATTATACCTAGCCCTATTATACGCCTCATATGCATCACCATTATTATAACTAATTAATAGCAATATCTCGTTAAAAATAAAACGTATAAAAAGCATATCCTATGTATCGGGATTAATTTGAATAATCTTAAAAAAATCTTTGTTTATATTTCCCATTTATATATTCGCGGCGGCGTAGCCGCCGAGAACAAAGAGTTAAAAATTGTTAATGTCCGTCAATAGCTGTAGGCGTAAATCCCGCCACAATAAGTCGGACGCTAACAACGAACAATGGTCTACTGTATCATCAAAAATTAAAAATTGTACAAATTCCATAAAAAACACATTTATTAATATTTAAATACTGAACCCCATACTAGTCTTGTTGAGAGGATAAAGCTTACGATTTCTCTGTATGGAAAATACAGGATTGATTTGGAAATAATCTTATTTAACTCAACATCTGTTATTGTACCATAGCATGTTACATGACTCTTGTGGAGATTCCATGGCCATATATTCACCTTTTCCCCTATATATCTATATGGTCTGCCACTGTCATCTTTAAAATCCAACACATACCGTATCTTTCGCTCAGTAAAATATAACAAACTAAGAGAGCCTTCACAGTCTGCCTTATCAACAAGATTACTTACTGTGATATGACCTTTTGCCTCATTATAGAAAAATTCCCCGCTTGCAGGATTCAAGAACTTAAATAGATTCCTGTTTCCCCATGTAATACTAAATTCCATGGGAAATTCCCCCTCTGGGCCCAAGCCGTTTATAAAATGGTGAGCACCTACCATAATCTCATTCATCTTAAACCCCAGCATAGAACCTCCTTAAATATCTAAGCATCTTATTCACAGATTTTATATAACCAAGATAATATAAGCAATAGAAATCGTACTGTCATTAAAAAATTTTTTATCTTTCAAAGACTGTTAAAGCCGAGTCAATATGTCCCCTTAAGTACAGAGCAAAAATGTCCCCTTTTTTCATAGTTAGTAGTGAGGCACCCCGGGTTGTGAAGCCATATATACCAATGAGTGGGATTTAGCCCCTTTTGTGTGTGTTCTTTTGCGATTGAGTGCTCGTATGGGTTCGCCTATTGTGGTGGATGGATGGGTAGCAATGAGGGTATCTTTATAGTAGATTCGCCATGATCCAT
>JAGGYK010000266.1 GCA_021162585.1 Deltaproteobacteria bacterium | reverse complement strand
CTTTAGCAGCTGCATCAACAGCATTAAGGCCATCATAGTAAAATGCCCTAAGCGCCTCATATTGTTTTTGGGCTGCCGTGTTAGGTGTGCCAAAATAATCCCTTGGATCCATACTATAGATACTATAATTATCTGAACTTAAAGTCAAACAAAAAATGTTAAAACATAAGATAACTCCTCTTGAAATCCCTGGCATCCCTGGAAATGCTTTGTTTCTAGGCGCATTTATTAGTTATCATACGAGGGATGGGACAATATAACTTGCTTCCCAAAGACTATTGTTCAGCTATACATGGTACCTCTACACGCAAAGCCCTTTTCACTAATTAAGTGAATATGTTAATAAAATAATGCGCGATAGCTCCCTAAGCAAGAATGGGGACAATGGAAAGGATACTTTAAATATCAGAATGAAAATCCATGATAATGGAATATACACCCAATATTCCATTATTTATTCCAACTCGTTTCTCTCTCAGATCTAGGCTAAAGCATATCAGAACCTAACCGACAAGTTTTTTAGAGGCACCTATGAAGAGACATCTTAGAGCGTTAATATATGGGTTGTTGATCTTTTTGGGAAGTATGCTTTTAGGCCTTTATCCTCAAGAAGATATTACCCTCTATGCCAAGCACCATGGGGTTGATCCTGTGGATTACCTTTTGGAAAAGGCTCAAGAATATAAACTCCTCTTGGTTGGTACCCATCATAGGAATCCCTTGATTCATAATATTATTATCGAGGCCTTACCTGTGCTTGCAAGGGAAGCAAAGATAGATACCATCTTTGTTGAAATACCTTCTGATCAGCAGGATACAATCAATTCTTTCTTGGCAGGTAAGCTCTCAGTAGATGAGATACGTATGTGGGAGGGTATTGCTTGTCCAACGTATTTTCAGATGCTCATTGCTGCAAGAAATCTGGGGCTGAATATCATAGCCATAGATCAGCCAAAGGGTCTTGGTGGTTCAAGGGATACATGGATGGCCTATGAGGTTTTATCATTCTATGTCTTACATCCTAACGTAAGGGGTATAGTAATTGCAGGGACACGACATGCCTTAAAAGGTATAAAGTGGTCATATATTATAGAACCATCGCTGGCAGACTTACTAGTGATCCCCGGGTCATTTTCAATAATCATGTGGCCTGATGCTATTGACGGAGCCTTTCCAATGGCAGTGGATATAGAACCAAGACTTTTTATGGGCATTAAGGGTCCTGCATTGATGAGTATGAATACCAAACCTCAGGTCTGTCTTGCATCAGCTGCAGATGGGGTGATCTTGTTACCTGCATTAAAATCACGACCATCAAAAGGATGATAAACTTAATCTCGTTCCCTCTTTAAATAGCATTCCCTTTTTTATCCATCAAAGCCATAGCCTTGATACCGGCAATTGCTACCAATATAGAGAATACAATGTAGGTAGCAAAGGCAAGGTTGTAACTGCCCGTCCAGTCATAGATATATCCGGTAAGCGGCATCCCAATCCCTGATCCAAGTGTCGTAAATATTGAGACCACCCCAAATATTACCCCATAGTGTCTTAGGCCTACACACCTTGCTGTCATTAAGGGTGGAATGACTGTCTGAACAGAGTTTGCAAACCCATAGATGATTCCGAATACAATTGCTATCCAGATAAATTCTACCCTATAAAGTAATGCTATCCCTATTGTAAGGATAACCATAAAGATGCCAAAACTCGACCGCAGGCCTTTTTTATCGCACAGATGCCCGAGAGAAAGTTTGCCCAGTATGGTCATACCTAGATACAGGGCCATAATATTGGCTGCAAATGTAGAAGAGTGCCCAAGGTCTGTTAAATATGGGATGAGATGTTGCTGTATTCCCATGTTTAATATGTTTAGAAGGAAGACCATAAATACTATAAGCCAGAAAGGTGAATATCTCATTGATTCAGAAAGTGTCAAACCTGAGGGGATTCCCTTGATAAGGCCTTCCTTTTTTTCCTTACCATCAGGATATAGCCCATAAGGGGTAGGGGATAGTCGCATGAGAAGCACTGCAACAGGTATACATATAATAGCCATGATACCTCCAAGGGTTATGTAAGCCTGTCTCCATCCATATGTAAGTATTAACCAATTACCTAAAGGGTTGAAGACAAGGCCTCCCAGGCCCGTGCCAGTAAATACAATCCCCATTGCAATACCTCTTTTCTTGTCAAACCAGTTACTTATGGCCATTGTCACGGGAATGATATGGCTTCCTGCATGACCTATACCTGCAACAATAGAGACAATATAAAAGCATGTAAGTGTGTTACATCTGGAATACAGCATAAATGAACCTGACATAAGTGCTGTGCATATACCCATAACTATCCGAATATCAATCTTCTCAAGGAGTTTACCTATCACAGGGGCAAAGAAAGTCATTACAAGGGCTGCAATAGTAAAGTACAGAGAGAAATCCCCTCGCTTAAAACCCAATGACGTAACCACTGGTTTAAAGAATACCCCGATTGCATTGATACCTATTCCGATACCAATAAAACATAACAAAAAACCGCCCAGGACAACCCACCATCCCGGGAATATACCTTTATCCTTGTCCATTTCTGTTCCCTTTCATTGTTGATGCTTTCGTAAAAAGTCCCAACAACTTGTCATTTCGAGCAAAGCGAGAAATCTTTCCGATGTAATATGATGAAAATACCAGATTTCTCCCTGCTATTCGAAATGACATATTAGCTGAATCCAGCTTTTTACGAAATTGTCATTATTTGTCTATAAAAATGCCATTCCCTGTCCCCTGTATGTGTCTGCCCTGCCGACAATCTCTCCCTTGCTGATCAATAATAATTCATTGAATCTCTCGCAGAGTTCCCCTGCCTTTGCATGTTGAAAAAATACAGGATCACCAAGTTTTATAGGTGGGCAATCTTGTGGCAGGACAAGCGGTGTCTGTACCTCACCGGCACCTTCTGTGGATAATGTGTGGAGTCCGGGCGGTAGAACAGGCAGGGGCTGTTTATCTCGACTCACTGAACCGGATGCTACATATCCTCCACCATGGCATGTGATTATGCGATCGGTGGGCCTTCTGACTACTTGAAGGCCGAAGAATGCCGCTGGTTCAAAATGCACATCTTTGTAATAACCAAATAGGTGAGGATCATAAAATCCAGACCCAGCTGCGACTTCAGTGACTACATCCTCTGCACCTGTGCTTTTGAGACTCCCGCTGCCACCACCATTTATCAGGTCGAATTTCAAGCCGACTCCCTTTAGGGCCTTTACAATCTCTGCCCTGCGCATGGCGATATCGTTTATAGAACGCTTCTTGATGAAGCGAACAACAGGATTAAGGGCTCTGGAATAGGGTGATGCATCTGGCAGGCCTGCAATCTGGGCCTCATAGCCCATAAATGCAGTTATGGCTACACCAGGAAGATTCATTGACTCCCTTGCAAGACTGACGGCATCCCCTACATTATGTATAGGGCTCCTTCTTACGCCCAGATGGATGGATGAGTCAAATGGTCTGTAGGACATGTCTATATCAATACATGCATCCAAGACGACATTCGCATTTTGGCCTGCCATAGACATAACCTTTAGCTGATCTATGCTGTCAATCATATGGTAGACCTTTTTCTTTGCCTTTTTCATCTTTACAAGGGCTTCCATATCTGAGGGTTGCACAGATGGGTATGCTATAAGGATGTTATCAAGACCATTTTTGATAAGGAATCCGGCTTCTTCTACTGTAAAGGCCATTATGCCCTTAAATGCAGCCCCTCCTACTGAAAAGATGCGCTTTATAAGCTCTATACATCTTAGCGATTTTGATGCAATACGTATGGTCTTTCCTGTTTTCACCTGTGTTGATGCGATATATGAAATATTTGCGTCAAATGCATCTAAATCAATAAATGCAAGTGGAAATCTAAGGCCTGTTAGAATTTTTTTATAATACAGATACTTATTATTGTTTAGAGGCATCATTTCCTCCGCTCGATCAGAGTTCCTTGATTATCCTCACTAAAGTTTCAGAATCAACTACAGGCCCGATAAGGCGGTCAAAACGTTCCAGGGCCATGTTGTGATCTTCCTGTGTAGATGTCGCACAGGCATCGGATGCAACAACAGTCAGGAATCCTTTGTCCGATGCGCTTCGCACAGTGCTCTCTACGCAGAAATCGGTCAGAAAACCGCATACAATGAGGGTGTTAATCCCTAGATGGTTTAGATATCTCTGCAGAGGAGTGGTCTCGAAGGCATTCCAACCCGGCTTTTCTATGACCAGTTCGTCTTTTTTTATTAAGTGCTTCAACTCATCGTAGATGTCTGTATCCCATGTATCTCCAAGGAAGGCATTAGGCAATGTCCCGTGTACCAAGCCCATTATTTTGGCATCAAAGGTGTCCGGAAATATATCTTTTCCTTTTGAGAGGCGATTTTGCTTTATCCAAAAGATACGAACCCCTGATTCCTGGCAGGTCTTTACCAACTTCTTTACATTTTCCACTGCTCCGGTTTCCTTTGCCAGTTTCCATGTGCCCATAAGATTGAGGCTGCCCTTTTCATGCAGGTTGTCGTTTTGTGCATCTATCACTAATAAAGCTGCATTATCCTTCCTGCTATATTGGGGCCAGCCCACAATATCGTTAAGTGAAATGCCTTCAGCCATACGTTTACCCACTTCATTCAGTTCAAAACGTCTCTCTGATTTTGCCGATACTGGTGTCTCGTATTCTTTAAGGAGATTTATCATATTGTCTGAATCTATCACCGGGCCAATAAGTCTTCCCATCCTCTTTAGTGCCTTTTGATGTATCTCTTCATTTTGTGTGGCGCATGCATCCTTGATGGTGACAGCTAGGTAGCCTTTGTCACAGGCTGAACGGACCGTTGCCTCAACGCAGAAATCAGTCAGGAAACCAGTAACCATCAAGACCTTGGTCTCCAGATTTTTTAAGTATTTTTCCAGATTAGTGCCCTCGAACATACTTGAGCCATGCTTTCCAATAATAATATCTTTGGGGTCTATAAAATCTGCAAGATTTTCGTATATCTCTGTTTCCCAGGTACCCTGCATAAAGGCATCGGGGATGATAGTGCGAATAAGGGATAACAGGTCACCATCAAAAGTGCCTGGGAAGATGTCCTTTCCACCAGAAAGTCGGTATTGCTTGGCCCAGATAATGGGTATACCCTTTTCACGACACAAAGGGATGAGTCTTTTTATATTATCTACAGCTTTATTTTCCCTGGCGTGCTTCCAGACCTGCCAGAAACTAAGCGTGCCTTTTTCATCCAGCACATCATTCTGGGGGTCCACAACCAGGAGAACAGCAGGTGATTTCTTGAAGTATTCCATCCACCCCGCAAGGTCATACAGGGAGTATCTTTCCAGTATCTTTGAAGGATCTTTTTCTTTCATCTTAGTTCTCCTTATAATGAATTTGTCCTATTTATTCTTGTTATCTTAAATTTCGCATCCCTGAATTGGGATAGAAACATATAGTGTCTGTTCTAAGGTGTCAATATAGGAGGAGGACTTTCCCCATTTTCTACCAAAAACACAGTTTTTACTTATACTTCCACGCAACATACCAATATCATTGAGTTATCTTGATTCTATGAAAATTTTTTGGGAAAGTTCTGTAACTGAAAACTTTTGACCAAGATGGCTGGAAATTTCTTTGAACACCATAACTCCTTGTTTCATCGTTATATCGGAATTTCAGGCTTTACTATTTTTTTCTTGACAAAGTTTTTACATTAAGATAGTTAATTGAATATTCGGTTAATCATATGAGGTGTTTATGGCGAGGAAAAGCAAAGCAGGTGTTCGCAAGCGGGAGATTTTAGAACATTTTTATCAGGTTCTTGCTAAAGAAGGGCTTGAGGGTGCATCTATCGGCAAGATAGCAAAACACATGGGTATGCACCCAAGCTTGGTTATACATTATTTCAAGACAAAAGAAGCGATGACAGTGGAGCTGGTAGATGTAATCCTTGAGAGATATGAGAAGACTTATCTCCCAAAACTCGATGAGATTAAGGATCCTGAGCAGCGACTTGATACATTTTTAAATGCAATCTTTGGATTGGGCTGGGTAAAGCTAATTGATGTGAATGTATTCTTTGCTTGCTATTATCTCAGCTTCAGGAATGATAGGGTGAAAGAGCGTTTTAAAAAGATGTATGCTCGCTTTAAAGAGGTATTAATTAATGAAATCAAGATATGCATTGATAAGGGGATAATAAAAAAGACAGATCCGGAAAAAACCGCTGAGAGCATTATTGTCTTGGCAGAGGGTCTTGATTTTTATGAAAATGTTTGTGGTGATGATCGCCAATTTGAAGAGCTCGGACATTATTTGAAGGGAATAGCCCTAAGGTTGTTGAAAGGGAATGAGGACCAAGATTGATGGTTTCGCAAAAAGTCACTTACCATGTCATTGAGAGGAGCGTAGCGACGAAGCAATCTAATAATTTCGGATGGTTACGCAATAGAGATTGCTTCGCTTCGCTCGTCCGCCATGGCGGAACGTCCTTTTAGACTTTTTGCGAGTTCACCAAGATTAAAAAAGAAATTTAGGTTTAAGAATAAATTTTTTCAGTTTAAATTGACTGAATATTCAAATAATATAACTTAATTACACCGTATCTAATAGGAGGTGTGAAGATGTTTTCATTGAAAGGCAAAGTAGCGGTGATAACCGGAGGAGCTTCTGGGTTTGGCAAGGCCACTGCCTTGAGATTCGCCCGGGCTGGCGCAAAGGTAGTACTGGCTGATATCAACGATGCCAGCAATGTGGCTAAAGAAACCAGAGGGATCTATGTAAAAACCGATGTCTCTAAAGAGGATCAGGTAAAAAATCTCATGGAAAGGGCTGTGTCCGAGTTCGGCAAGCTCGATATTGTTGTCAATAACGCCGGGGAAGAAGGAGAAGGTGGGCTTATCCAGGATATCAGGGAGGAGGCTCTTGATAAGGTCCTTAATGTTAATTTAAAGGGCGTAGTTTGGGGGATAAAACACGCTGTGCCGCGTATATCTGATGGCGGCTCTATCATGAACACAGCCTCCTACGCAGGCCTGTTCGGTACACCTATGTACGGTGATTATGTGATTTCCAAGGCAGCTATCATAAGTATCACCAAGACAGCGGCTTTGGAGCTAGCGCCCAGGGGAGTAAGGGTCAATTGTATATGCCCTGGAACCTGCGATACCCCTATGGCGTACATAGAAGGGGGTGAGATAGAGCTTAAGCTTGCTTCAATGCTCCAGCCCCTGGGCCGGTTAGGGAAGACTGAGGAAGTAGCGGCCCTTTTCCATTTCCTGGCCAGCGATGAGAGTGCCTTTATTACCGGGTTGGCCATCCCCATAGACGGAGGGATGTCTGCAGGTCCCAGCTTGGGTGTTATACAGCCCCTTTATGAGATGGTGTCCAGTCAAAAATTAAACTTATCAGACTTTACATCATAGTAGAGAGCAAGAGAACTTAGTTAATATAAAAAATTATTAAAGGAGGTATATCATGGCAGAGATTACTGGAGGAGAACTATTACTTAAGTGTTTGAAAAAGGAGGGGGTGAAAAGGATCTTTGGTCTTCCTGATTTCGCGTATAATACGGTGCTGGCCAATGTGGAAAGGTATGATATCAGGTGGGTAGTACCCCGTCATGAGGCGGCTGCTGTTCACATGGCAGAGGGTGTTTATAAGACGAGTGGGGAGATCCCTGTTGTAATGTCTGGTGCAGGGCCTGGAACAGCCAATCTTGTCTCCGGCATTATATGTGCTAAAGAAGAGGGAGTACCTGTTATTGCCATCACTGCCCAGCGCCGTTCAGGAGTCATTTATCCCTCTAGATCAGGGGTGTATCAGGGGTTAGATCAGTATGACATATTCAGACCCATAACCAAGTGGAATGCTGTGGCACATTCGTGGGAGAGAATACCGGAAATCATCCAGAGGGCCTATCGAGAGGCAATGGTAGGAAGGCCAGGCCCAGTACAGATTGATATCCCGGATACGATATTTTATGCTACGGGTGACGAGGCCTTGGTGAAGATTTTGGAGCCTCACCAGTACAAGGCGCTCTCCCCGGAGCCATCTGAGAAACAGATAAAAGAAATGGCGAGGCTCATCAGTGAGGCCAAAAACCCTCTCCTGATAGCAGGGACTGGAGTGCTCAACTCAGAAGCATGGGATGATTTCTTAGGGCTTGTGGAGCTCCTAAACTGTCCGGCCACCACCACTATGGCAGCGAGGTCAGCCATGCCCAATGACCATCCCAACTACATCTTTGGATTTGGGAGAGGGGCTTTAACAGCCAGGAAAGAGGCGGATGTTATCCTTGCTGTTGGGACACGTCTTGGGGAGCTAGATCTTCCCTTTGATAAATACTGGGGTGACATCAAAGGGCAGAAGATTATACAAGTAGATATAGATCCCAGAAACATTGGGGTAAACAGGCCTATCGCCATGGGCATTGTGGGAGATGCAAAGGCGAGCATAAAGATTCTTGTAGGCTGCCTAAAAAATATGGGAGCGAGCCCCTCCGACGGAAAGATAGTGAGGAAATACAAGGATATTGAGGAAGAATGGTGGATTGAGGAAACACAGGCTGTAAGGGATTATACAGGTGATAAGATCCATCCAGCCCACTCAGTTGAAATAGCGAGAAAGGTGTTTCCTGCTGATGCCATCAATGTAGGCGATGGTGGAAACACCAGCCTCTTTAATGCCAGTTATACTCCTTTTTCTGTTCCCAGGACTTCTCTTGGCATCTTTGAATTTGGTCACCTTGGGACTGGCATACCATACGCCATAGGCGCGAAGCTTGCGAATCCTGATAGAGATGTTTATGTTATTACAGGGGATGGGGCTGCAGGCTTTAACTTTATGGAAATGGTCACCGCCTTAAGGGAGAAGGCAAAGATAACCGTGATCGTCCATGCTGAAGAGGCCTGGTGCATGGAGGAGATATCTCAGCTTGTAGAGGGCGTGGATCCCTCAAAGGTGGTTGGATGTGCCCAGCTACCTATACGCTGGGACAAGGTAGCTGAGAGTCTAGGTTGTTACGGGGAATATGTGGAGAAGATAGGTGAGCTTCCCGATGCCATAAAGAGGGCGAAGGATTCTAAGCTCCCTGCCGTGGTCTGTGTTAAAACAGATAAACAGTCCAACTTGATACCTCCTGGCGGAGAACAGTTTGAAGAGGTATACACAGGGCCTGTGGAAGGATAATTAGTTTATATGAAAATAGGGGTCAGAGATCAGGGGCCGGGGGTCAGTTTGAGACGGGGGAGACAGCGGACTGGGATGTTGTTTTGTTTTCATCCTTCAGTGTCTCCGACAGGACATGGGGGCTATATGAAAATAGGCACAAAGCTTTGTAGGGGCCTTTTGCCCTCAT
>JAGGYK010000028.1 GCA_021162585.1 Deltaproteobacteria bacterium | reverse complement strand
TCGAGCGCCATCTGCAGCAGATGGCATCTCCTCCTCTCCTTCTCGCTCATCACTAATATATCTCCCTTCATAATGGGGACATTTTAGCACGGTAGTTACAGGGGACATATTAGCTTTGTTAACACACATTATTGCATAAACTCTTGACAAAATCAGAAAAATCTTTTTAAACTATTTCTGGTGAATGGTACACCCTTAAGATTAAGTATCGGTTTCAGGTCTTCGTTCCGAAGCGTCAAATCTTGCCACCGTGCATCAATGCGGATTATCCGCAGCGCTCTGACCTTATTAGGGGTACTGTTCACCACTTTCTATCCACGAGACAAAAAAAGAGAGACCTGACACCTATATCTTCCACTATGTCAAGTGCAAAATTGGACCAGGCAAACCGGAAAGACCACATTTTGATATTTCTGCTATAATCAAGCTGGTTTTCGCTCTGTGCCTAAAGTATTTACCCATTTTTTAAAGAAACTATGGAACAGCATCCTCATCTGTGATAGAAATGGATTGTTTCCATTTTATTCAATTTTACAGGAGGTGATCTATGTATACCGAAGCCACTGAACTTGCATTCCAGGGTCTCAGGGATCTATCTATGGTCAAATGGTATGTCATCCCTTTGCTGGCGTTTGTGTTCTATGTCTACGCCAGCGAATTTAAGAAGGCCAGGACAACGGGTAACTGGGATGCCATTTACGCCGGGCTTACCTTATTCGGCATGGATTTCTTTAATGAGACATGGAACGGCTGGGTGCTGCATTTCAGCCAGCGCTCGGCATTCTGGACTACCCCGGGTGATACAGCCCTGCGCACCATGGTGGGGTGGAACATTGAGATCATGTTTATGTTCGCTATTGCCGGGGTCATCTATTATAATACGCTCTCAGAAGACAGGAATGAGAAAATTCTGGGGCTTCCCAACCGCTGGTTCTGGGCCATCGGATACTCTGTTTTTTGTGTGTTTGTGGAGTGCCTGTTAAACATCGGCGGCCACCTTGTCTGGGAATATCCATGGTGGAGGCTCTCCTTTGGCGGGGTATGGCTGATCTTTCTGATCGGGTACTTCATCTTTTTTGCAGCCATCATCTTTGTGATTGGGATGAAGACCCACAGGAACAAGATCATAACAATAAGCGCCATCTATGCGGTTACGATCGTGATGAACGTTATAGCATTCGGTTTCATGGGATGGAATTATTAATGTGGGTTGATCCGGAGATGCTATAACCTAAAGGTATCAAGTCTTGACATGTGATAACTCAATTCCAGCAATTCCGGGGACACCATACTTAATCTTCAGCGCAAAAGACAGCACAAAGTGCAAGTAAATTCAGGGACAGGTCTAGCGCCTCCAGAATATCAAAAATGTATGGTATCAGATAAGAATTAGTGGTATATTTTATGGAAAATAAAATTTAACTAAAAGATAGGTCAGGAAAAGATTTACTCCTATTCTTATTGAGGAATTGCGATGCCGATTTACGAGTTTTACTGTGAAAGATGTAATACAATCTATAACTTTTTTTCCAGGTCGGTGAACACGGACAAGGTTCCTAATTGTCCTAAATGTAATAATGCCAAATTACAGCGCAGGATGTCTGTCTTTGCTACAATCTCCAACAAAAAAGACGATAGTTCTACTGATGACAATATACCCCCCATAGATGAGGCGAAAATGGAAAAAGCTATGGCTATGCTGGCCAGTGAAGCGGATAAGATCAAAGAAGACGACCCCCGTCAGGCCGCTAAACTGATGAGAAAGCTCACAAATGCCACAGGTCTCAATCTAGGACAGGGGATGGAAGAAGCTTTGAGCCGTATGGAACACGGAGAAAATCCTGATGAGATAGAAGCCCAGATGGGTGATTTGCTGGCAGAGGAAGACCCCTTTGTCCTGCAACCTAAAGCAAGAACGGGGAGCAGAAAGCCTAAGCCCAAGGTGGATGAAACCCTTTACGAATTGTAAGATGGTATTGAATTCGGGGAACTCGGGGGACACCATACTTAATTCTTCAGCGCTAAAAGTCGGGGCCAAAGCGTAAGTAAAGTCTGAAATAAATATAGTGTCTATGGAACATTGATTCTTTACAAGAATAGCTTATTTATTGTACATTTGTAATACTAAATATCATGATGTGGTAATATATTACTGCATATAGGTAGTATATTGTATGTTAGGCCAAAACCCATAAACACGGTGCTTTAAAAACAAGCTATCTATTACAGCTTGGCTTTTGGTTTTACGAGAGGATTTATGAAACAAGGCAAACCTAGACATCTTGGTTTGAAAAAAGCTTCATTGTTAAAACATGATCTTATTTACAGCAAGGATGGTGTCGATCTCTCCCTCATCCGATGGATGCTATCCATGACGCCAACCGAACGTTTGAAGACACTACAACAAAATGTTCAGTCAATTATAAGGTTGCGTAGTGATAAACTCAATACCTGATTTTCTAGAAATCCTCAGGGTTCTGGTGGAACATAAGGTAAATTTCATCGTGGTCGGTGGTGTTTGCGCAGTCCTTCATGGCGCTCCCGTGACCACCTTTGACCTTGACCTGGTTCACTCTCGTTCTGCAGACAACCTCGCTCGCCTCATGTCAGCTCTTAAGGATTTAAATGCTTACTATCGAGGGCAAAAAGATCAGCGATTGACACCGAGGTTATCACATCTTTCGTCTCCGGGACATCAACTTCTCATGACTCAAGCTGGTCCGCTTGATCTTCTCGGAACTATAGGAATCGGGCACAGTTACAAAGACTTACTGCAACACACTATTGAATTAAAAGTCAATGATTTGCGGCTGCGCATTCTTGATCTTGAAACCTTGATCGAAGTCAAAAAAGAGACACTTAGTAACAAAGATAAAGCCGTAATTCCAATTCTACAACGTACTCTAGAAGAAAAGCTGAAACAATGATTTATAGATATCTTGTAAACACCGTGAAAAAAGTGAGTGGCGTATGACATTGGACAAAATGAATAATCTCTTAAGTAAGTGCGAAAATGGGGTCGAGCTATTTTAGAAAGACAGGGCTAAAGCATAAACAAAGCCTGAGACAGGCATAGTATCTTCGAAATTTATAAATTTTATTGCAGGAGGAATGTATGGCAAACTCAAGGGTTTTAACCAAAAACCTATTAATTGTGGGCCTTTTTTGTGTCATTCTAGTAACTTCCGCTGGCCCAGGCCAAGCTTGTAGATTATATGGAGCTATATCCAATAATATCCCGGACGGACTGTTGCAAAGCCATCTTATCACTGCGCCTTATTCTGTGAAGAACTTGGCGAAGTCAGGCAACATTGATGGATGGGGGATTGCATATATTCCAAAATATGGAGACAGCGCCATCACCAAACGCAGCGCAATCAGTGCCTTTCATGATGCAGACTATGATGAACTGGTAAATACGCTGGAAACAGTAAAACCAAAGATCACTATCGCACATATCAGATATTGCACCTCGGGCTGCTGTGCACACGGCAAGGAAATAGTGAAAAATCCTCATCCATTTTATCGCGATAAGGATGGCAAGCGCTGGATCTTTGCCCATAATGGTGGTGTAAGTGTCAAGCGTATGAAAAAACTCATCGGTGAGGAGTATCTGCAGGCAAATCCACCTAATGGCTCAGATATATCAGCCTGTGCTGGCAACATTGTTGATTCTGAGCTTTACTTCTTGCATATCTTGAAAAATATTGAGGAAAATAACGGAGATATAATAAAGGGTATTATTGCTGCTATTGTAGAAATTGTGAAAGACGGTGAACATGGCGGAATGAACTTTATCTTGAGCGACGGCAAAACCATGTGGGCATTTCGTAAAGGCGGCTTGATCCTCCATCACAAGTTATACTATTTGCATGACTCTGAAAAGGGTTATTCTGCTGTAGCAACACAATATCCATCAAGCAGTCAAGACAACTGGATTGCCATGGATAATTACGAACTTGTTGTTTTGAGAGGGAATAGTGCCCCGGTGGTGGTACAAGATGATCGTCTCAATGGGTTATGTTTTATCTCTGCAGCAATTACACACTGATCAGGGGCAATAAGGATTAAATCTGGAAGGGCACGGGAGACGAACATAAAATTAAATCTCATATCAACTGGAAGTCAAGTCCTTATTCTAGCGCCTATGGAATTAAGGGGGCGCTACCCCTTCAAAAGGAGCATCTGTCCGTGCAGATTGAGGTATAGCGGCTCTCGAGATATTCCTTTCTGACCTTGGCAGATGATTTGCTGAGAACTGATGGCTCACAGTAAAAAATGCTAAAGTATTTCTAACTATAGTCGATAGATGATCTAAGTACAAAGATTAAACAGAAAGGAGGTGAATTTGTAGATAGGCCTGATCAGGGCCTTAAATACTGATCATAACACAAAAAACGGCCAGGGATGGTCGAAAAAAATCAAGGAGGATTAAGTTATGGGACTTCGTATTAACACCAATGTAGCAGCAATTAATGCCCACAGGCAATTGCTTGCTACGGACTTCAGGTTGAGCCGTAATATGCAAAGGCTCAGTAGCGGCTTCCGTATCAACAGCGCCGCAGATGATGCAGCAGGATTGTCCATTGCAAACAGGCTGCGTACAAATGTAAGATCCTTAGTTGTTGCCTCTAGAAATGTCACAGAGGGAAAATCCATGGTAAATGTGGCAGAAGGTGCTGCAAACCAGGTTGAAGGGATCTTAGAGAGGTTAAAGGAACTGGCGACCCAGGCAGCTTCTGACAATGCAGCAACTGACCGCACAAAGATCAATACAGAGGCATCAACCCTGATCCAAGAGATCGACAGAATCGTAAATGATACAGAATATCAGGGGACGATCCTGCTTAAAGGGACGTTTGGTAATGCCATCTCAAGTTCTTCTCTGACTGGTGCAGGAGTTGTGCAGTCAGACATCACTGTATCTGGTGCACAGGCAGGGACATATACATTTAACTATAGCGGCGGTAACATTGCCCTTCAAGGAACAAACACCACGCAGACAATAACCCTTCTGCAGACAGCATCTGGCGCCCAGACCATCAACTTTGACAAGCTTGGTATAGTGGTAAAAGGCGGTTCAGCCTTTGACCCAACAAAGCTTGGCGATGATAGTGATGCCATAACTGTCACTTCCAGCGCATGCGGCGGTATATTCCAGGTGGGTTCTTCTAACAACAATGCCGCTGATGAGATCGGCCTATCCTTAGGCGATCTAAGGACATCAGAACTCGGGCTTACAGGGGCTGACTTCAGCTTGCTGACCAGGAGTGATGCAAGTGATGCCCTGGTAACAATAGATAATGCAATAGATACAGTCAACAACAAACTCGGTGACATGGGTGCTGCGATCAACAGGCTGGATTACACATATTCTAACCTGCAGGTGTCAATTGAGAACTTCCAGGCATCTGAGTCTGTGATCAGGGATGTAGATATGGCAGGTGAGATGGTTTCATTTACCAAGAACCAGATCTTGCTCCAGGCAGGTACAGCCATGCTGGCCCAGGCCAACATGTCTACTCAGGGCGTACTAACCTTGATGAGGTAGACACTAAATTTTGGTTCATGGGGCTTTGGCCCCATGAACCAAAATAGTGTGAGGTGAACATGACTATGGGTACCACCAATAATGTCAATATCACGATATCTAATGCCACCCGGCCTGATCTTATAAGGCCAAGTCCTGGGGTAAGACTTAAGCAGGATAGCCCGGACAGGGCTAACCCGATTGCAATAGCAGATAACAATAAAACAGACAAGATATCTGAAGATGCCTACAATCAGGTAAGATTAAGAGAGCAGGTCAAAAAAGAGCTGGATGGTATTAATAAGCAACTGGATTCCATGAACTACTCCATACGCTTCGCTATAGATGATAAGCTAAAAGATTTGGTGGTAAAGATTGTAGATAAGGATACAGACAAGGTCATCAGGCAGATACCCCCAGAGGATGTGCTGAAGTTAAGGGCGCGTATGCAGGACATGCTAGGGCTAATACTGGAGGATAAGGCTTAAGTGGACGGGCACAGGTCTTAACATTTGACATTTTAGGCACAACGCAGCTTAATGGAATGTTTACATATTAGGTAGGTTAAATAACTGTAGGGAAATGTCAAATGTTAAGACCTGACCCCTAAGACAGGGAGGATACATGGCAAATTATATACCAGGTCTGGCATCAGGCTTTGATTGGGTGAGCATGATTAGCCAGCTCATGGCCCTGGAGCGCAAGCCCATCACCCTGATGGAGAATGACAAGGCGGCCCTGAATACCAAGCAAAGCGCATGGAATGAAGTAAACTCAAAGCTGCTGTCCCTGAAGACAGCAGCTTCCTCGTTAACCGAGATCGATGACTTCAACCTGTATACACCAAGTGCAAGTATAACAGGGACTACAAATGATGTAGATGATTTCCTGAGCTATGCGGTTGGGTCCAATGCATCGCAAGGGTCTTACACCATAAAGATAGATAACCTGGCCCAGGCCCAGAAGCTCGGATCAAAAAGCTTTAACTCCACAAGCGATGCCTTGGGGCTAGAAGGCGATATCCTGATAAATGGCCGTGCCGTAAATATTGTAAGTACGGACGGCTTAAGCAATATAAAGAACAAGATAAATGCGCTCAATTCAGGCGATAACCCTGTAGGGGTTACCGCATCCATATTTACCGTATCTGAGGGAGAGTACAGACTCACACTCACGTCACAGGCTACCGGCTCTGATGGTATTGATATAGCCAATGCATCAGCGACTGATATCCTTAGCCAGCTGGGAATTGCAGATAGCACCACAAGCGTTAACAATACAATCACAGGTGGAGCGCAATCAGCGGCGTTTGAGAGTTCCACGCAAAATATAAAGAGCCTTCTGAGCCTGAGTACCACGCAATCAGGCAATGTAACCATTGACGGAGTGAGCATTAGCATTAACCTCGCAACCGACTCTTTGCAGTCCATCAGGGACACGATAAATAATAACGCAACCCTGCAGACAAATGGGGTGAGCGCCTCTATTATCTCAGATACAAGCTCAAGCGCCACCACGTATACCCTGCAGATAGATGGCACCCAGAGCTTTGTTGACACAGATAATATCCTTCAGACCCTGGGTATCTTAAGCCAGGGCCATTCTGCTGTGACCGGCCTTACAGGAAATGTTACAAACACGGCAAACGGCTCTACTATCACTGAAGATACCCTGATCACTGACATTGATGGCTACAACACATGGACATCAGGGGATAAGATCACTATCGAAGGAAAAGATCACTCTGGCGGCGCTGTCGGCCCCACAGATTTTACCATTACTGAAACATCCACCGTGGATGACCTGCTTTCAGCCATAGAGAGTGCATACTCTAATAACGTGAATGCCTATGTGGATGGAGATGGGGCTATCGTGGTGGAGGACAACCAGGCAGGTGCATCAAGCCTCGCCATGACACTCACGCCAACGATCGGTGATGGGAATTCCTCCCTTGACTTCGGGACATTCAACTCCTCTACGGTCAGAAATCGCGAGATCGTAGCAGCCGAGGATGCCCAGATTACTTTGGACGGGGAGACTATTACAAGATCAACGAACCAGATCACCGATGTGATCACCGGTGTTACCCTTAACCTTTTAGATTCCGACAGTAATGCCCAAATCACTTTAAATATAGATAGGGATTATGACGGCATAAAGTCGAAGATATCTGATTTTGTGAGCGCCTACAATGAGGTGATCACCTATATCAATGAGCAGTTCGAGTACACCCAGGGTGAGGATGAGGAGGAAATAGAAACCCCTCCCCTGTTCGGAGATTCCTCGCTCTTGAGCGTTAAAAGCGATATCAGGAACGTGATTCTCTCTGGCGTTACAGGACTGGACTCCGACCTTGACCATTTGAGTCTGGTCGGGATCAATATCGATAAGAATGGTTTGCTCTCTATAAATGACTCAACACTTGACGGATACCTGAGGACCAATTTCTCAGATATCGTAAACCTTTTTGTGGCACAGGGGAGCTCTACGAACAGCAACCTTACCTATATAAGTTCTGATACTGAAACAGTGGCCGGCTCTTATGAAGTAGAGATAACCCAGGCAGCCACCCAGGCCAGCACCACAGGCACAGGTTTCACCGGGACGCTGAGTGAGGACACCACAGTCACCATCACCGATAATGGAGGAAGGCAGGCAGAGATATCATTAAGCTCTGGTTGGAATATAACATCTATAGTAAATGCCATAAACTCTGAACTCTCACAGGAATATGAGGAGATCCGCGTGGGTGAAAACAGCTATTATTCAGACGCCGACCACACGACAGCAATTACCTCAGATACAAAATGGAACAGCGTGTACGACTCGACAGGGGCATCTGCTAACTTAGCTAACGATGATGTCATCAGTTTTTCTGGTACCAACAGGAGTGGTACAGAGGTAAGTGGGTCATATACCATAAGTGATGTGACCACTGAGACCGTAGGAGATTTGCTGAATGAGATTGAGGATGCATTCGGTACAGGATACGATGCATACATAGACAGTTCAGGCCGTATTGCCATTAAGGATACCACCGAAGGCGACTCGGATCTCACTCTCAGCATAGATGTTGTAAAGAACCTGGATTTCGGTGCAATAGACGTTGATCCTACAGGCGCTGACGGATCCAAGGAGGGCCGGTACTCAATGGACATCACAGCGGAAAATGATAGCGGACAGCTCAAGATATCCAATGATGACTATGGCGCCTACAGTTTTACCATAGCTGTAACAGGCGGGAACCTCGGCATTACAGATGGCACCTATTCAGGTGTTAATGTTGCAGGAAGGATCAGAGAGGAAGGATCCAGCACATGGCAGACCATGACAGGGGCTGGCCAGACTCTAACCGGTGATGACGATCAGGATGTGGAAGACCTGGTAATCAAATATACAGGTTCAACTACAGGCACCTTTGATTTTGACTTTATAACCGGTGTGGGCGAGAAGATGGACAGGGCCCTGTATTATATGACAGACCCCTATGATGGATATGTAGCTGGCAAGCAGGATGCACTGGATACACAGATGGATCGGATCGATGATAGGATCGATGCCGCCGAAGATCGACTTTCCCGCAAGGAAGAAATCTTGATGAATCAATTTGTAATGATGGAAAGGCTTATAAGCCAGCTTCAGTCACAGCAACAATGGCTGACTAGTCAGATAAATTCGCTCTTTGGGTAATTTAATGATGATGTCAGTGATCAATGGGCCGTTATTTGTATGAAAAGTTATTATATAGTTTTATTGGTTTAGAAAAATTCCACACAAAATGTAGAGGCCGATGCCCTCATCGGCCCGTTCAGAGGAACGGGCCCTACATTGCTGTAGAAAAGGCCTTTATTCCCCCCGCCTGTCGACTGAGTATATCTTATACGTCTGCCCACTAACCTTCAGTACAATATCTCCTGTCTCGTCCTCTTCCATCTTTAATGCAAGGTCATAATATGCAGGCCTGGAAAATCTCACCTTCATGCCATTAGGCAATCTGGCGTATAATACATTGCTATCACCAATCCATAACTGCAAAGGGTCTAGTTTATAAATCTTTGAGTTATTAAGTGTTATATAATATCCATGGTTGGTGTCTCCGGAAATCGCACTTACCACAAACGGGGTATCTTCTACATCCACATAACAGACCTCAGGTCCTATCACGATCCTATATCTTCCATATTCGTCTTGCTCTAAGGCATTGTAAAATATATTTAATACATACTGGTGAATAATTTCGCTCCCTTCATAAAACCAGCGGCCATCTTTATCTATGTGTATCCTGCAGCTTTGTGTTATGTCCCTTAAGTCCTCCATAGACAGAATCTCCTTATATTAACATCCCCCTACCCCCTTCAAAGGGGAATGGAATTTCTTGATAGATAAAGGGATATTCTTTGCCCTAAAATGTCAAATGTCAAGGCCTACCCCCTAATGTTCATAGCTCTTGCTTGAACTTGCCCATATCTTATGGTATCCCATAAAAAATGCACGAAATGGGGCATGTAGTCTTAATATTGGACAGGAGGGATATCTCTTACCTAAGATTTATTATAGAAGGTTATGATGGGTTAGGGGTAGTAAGTACTATAGACCCGCATATTGCCAGTGTCTGCCTAAGATATCCCTTAAGCCAACATGCTACTATTAAGGCCTTGCTTGCAGCACTAGATAAAGAAAAGGTTATAAAGGGGGTAAGATGGGATGAGAAATATTAAGCTTAAAAAGATACTATTCTTTTTTATGTGCGCGGCCTTCCTTATGGCGATGACCAATATGGGGAATACCCGCGAACCTTTAAATGTCAGTTCTGCATTTGATGCCAAGATCATAGATGTATCCGACAAAGAGGTTGATATTACATCAGTAAATATAGATGGTAAGACCTCATTTAGGGGATACCTGGGAAAGGGTAAGGTCCAGATACCTTTTGAGAACATATCTTATATTGAGATCTCAAAGGACCTGGCAAATGTTGTCTTAAAGGATAGTAAATATCTATGCAAGCTCAAGATTAATAGTTTGTCAAGAGTATATGGAAATACTACATTTGGAAGGTATCAGATAGCACTTAAGGATATAAAAAGGATAGAATTTATTAAGGTAAACTAGTGAACGCACTGGATATAGGCATTTGTTTTATCTTAAGTATACCCATGTTCATTGGCTTTTTTAAGGGCTTTATCAGGGGTATATCTTCACTTATTGCGCTTGTAGCAGGCCTACTTCTAGCAAAAAGATATTATATAGTTGCATCAGGTATAATCACTTCACTTAATATACCAGATCCCAAAGGGATATTAGGTTACATATGCGTGTTCTTGGTCTTTTATATAGGTATTAAGATAGTGGCTCGTCTATTGCATGGGATTTCACGAGTATCTGGACTGTCTCCCTTGGATAGAATATTAGGTGGACTACTGGGATTGCTCAAAGGTGGTATACTAGCAATTATTATCATTACCCTATTACAGGTTGCGCTTCCTAAAGATAGCGTCCTGCTTAAGCAATCTGCTGTATTACCTTATTCAAATAAAGCCCTCTCATATACCAAGGGCATCCTGCCGAAAGAGCTCTATAACAGACTAAAAAAGGTCAGCAATGAAATATCTGGATTATTTAAAGCAGATCTGGGGTGACTTCAACCATAATAATGGCCTATTATGGGCTACCGTACTCACTTATACTACACTGTTTTCCCTAGTTCCCTTACTTGCTGTTGCGTTATCTTTATTCAAGGCATTCGGGGGCTTTCAGGAAATACAAAAGACTATCCTTATGCCCATGTTAACTGAAATCCTGGATCCTACCCATAAGATAAAGGTAATGGCCTACATTCAGGAATATATCGATAAGATTAATGCAGGTACCTTAGGTATAATTGGAACCAGTATATTCATCCTAACCTTTATCCCTTTGTTTATGGGCATGGAAAGGGCAATAAATCATATATGGAAAAAGGTAGATGATAGGCCTATCTGGCTTAAATTTGTAATGTATTGGGCAGTGACAACCCTTGGTCCTCTTGCTATTGTCCTATCCTTGACATTATTTTCCTCTCTAAATCGGATTGTACTAGGACTGACCCTTATAAAACTTATCATGCCTGTAGTAATATTTTTTATCATTTTTAGTCTGTTTATTATCTACAAACTAGTGCCTAACACGAATGTAGAAAACAGGCCTGCCCTTATTGGGGCAGGCCTGGGTGGAATACTATGGATTATTGCAAATTTGCTCTACCAAACATACATGAGTCATGTAACAACATCTTTTAGTATTTATGGCTCCCTAGGTGCTATTCCCGTATTCCTTTTGTGGATTTATATAAGCTGGGTCATAATACTATTTGGTGTTCAGGTATCCAGATTTGTACAATACCCGTTATATACATCATATAAATATACTCGGCCTGCTGAACTCCTTAAGGCATCTATATCCGTCTTGGAATTGTTGATCTCTAACATAAAAAAAGGGGAATACTTAGATGAACCCCATTTATGTAAGGAGATAGGTTATCCACCAGAGACAATCGGTACAGTACTTGATAGATTGAAGGAAGCCAGTATTATATGCACCAAGGATGATATAATTTTACCAAATAAGGCAACAGAAGAGATCACCATGGGTCAACTACTTGATATATTTATAGGTGATATCGATAAAGACATAACGAGAGGTATGCCCAAGGGTGATATCTCCAGCCTTAACGCTTGGACTAATACATCCTTGGCTGATATTCTTCCTAATATCAAGTAACTTTATCTTCCTCTTCCTCAGTACTTTCTTCTAAAACAATGTCTTCCATATCTATGATATACTCCCCAATGCCGTTCTGAAAGGTATTAATAGTCTCTCTAGCTTCTGGGAGAATTTTTGCTTCGCCCTTTGGTCTCCCTATCACTCTTCTCTTTCTTCGTTTTAAATCCTTCCTGGTTTCTTCGCTTATCTGGTTTTCTCCGCATTTGGGACAGATAGCCCCGGGTTTATCAAAATCATAAAATTTACATCCACATCTGTAACATTTATGCTTTTTCCCAAGCTTAACCACTATGATCTCCTTGCTTCTTCTTTTATATTACATACATACCTTTCAAATACATATATAACCTCTGCTAGTCAATCCCGAAATCGAACCTTTATACTATATGTTTCAGACCAAGTTGCATTCAATCAAGTACTTTGCAAAATTGTCATTGCGAGCACAGCGAAGCAATCTAAGGCTGAGATTGTCACGTCGCTAAAGCTCCTCGCAATGACTTTGATTGCAACTTGGTATTAGACCATATAAAGAGGGTATATAAAAGGAAAGATCCATATCCCTATATTGGCTAGTACATGGACTATATAAGAAGACCAGATACTACCTCGCCACTCAAAGATTAAGGCAAAGACTATACCCCCTATCAGTTGCACAGGATGGATATGACCATGTATAGATGCAAATAAAATAGAGGATATTAACACGGAGAAAATCAAAGATAGCCTTTGTCTTATCCATGTATAAAGTATACCTCTAAAAAATAACTCCTCTACAAATGGGCCAAATAGACATACTACAACAAAAAACAGTATTGGTTTGCCCACTCCGCCAGGGGCGGATTGATGCCTTAACAGATCAGATATCGCTCCTCTTCCCATAAAGATCCTGGCTGTAGCCTCTACAGTAAAGGTGGCAGCCCCAAATAAAATGGCTATACCAAGGCCTATCAGTATCTCTTTTTTGTAAGATCTGGCATGAATCCCGCATAGATTGAAGGCCAAGGCCATAATCACAACCATCTCAAAAGACCTGGCCAGAAAGGTATATACCATGCCATCTATATGAATTAAAGGATAGGCCAAACGAAAGATAAATTCTATCACTGTAACTGCAACAATGACAATAAGTCTTCTATCCATGTCTAATAGTACTCCACTCTACTGTATATGTAAGTTACGAATTTTGAGTTGTAAATTTCGATGGTTTCGTAAAAAGTCCATCATACCCCATAACCGTCATTCCGGCGAAAGCCGGAACCCAGTCTTTTTAAGTAGTTGCGGATCATCTGGACTCCTCCTGGACTCGATCCTGAATCTACCGGAGTGACGACTTTCTGCGAGTTCATCAATTTTGCCTTTAATCCCTGTTCCTTCCTCTACATCGAAATCTCTTTAACCTCCTAGGTATATATCAGGAATAAACCCCACAATAAACTTTAAATATCCGCGTAGTTGACTTTAGTGTCTATAATCTGGTTAAGTTACCATTATGAAAAGGGTAATTATTGGGTCGGCAGGCCATGTTGATCATGGCAAAACATCTCTTATTAAGGCCCTTACAGGTGTAGATTGCGATCGTCTCAAGGAAGAAAAGGAGCGAGGCCTTACCATAGAACTAGGGTTCACATCATTAAAACTGCCTTCTGGCGCTCAGCTGGGAATAGTTGACGTCCCAGGGCATATCAAGTTTCTCAAACACATGCTATCAGGTGCATCTGGCATAGACCTTGTGCTCCTTGTAGTAGCAGCGGATGAGGGTGTCATGCCTCAAACAATAGAACATACTCTAATCTGCGAGCTTTTAGGTGTAAACAAAGGTATCGTAGCCCTTACCAAGATTGACCTTGCCCCCCAAGAATTGATAGAGATTGCCATAAGTGAGGTAAGGGATTTTTTATCTACTACAATCTTTAAAGGCTCACCTATAATCCCGGTTAGTTCTGTTACAGGTCAGGGGATAAAGGCCTTGATAAATACTATTGAGCAACAGCTACCCTTTGTGAAAGAAAAGGAAGTTACAGGCATACCCATATTGCCCATAGACAGGGTTTTCACTATAAAAGGGTTCGGGACTGTTGTCACAGGCACACTTTTAAGAGGAAAGATTATAGAAGGGCAAGATGTTGAGATACTCCCCAGTGATCAGCAGGCAAGGATAAGAGGACTTCAAGTGCATTCTAAGGGAGTAAAAGTCGCCCTAGCTGGTATGCGGACTGCAGTAAATCTTCAGGGTATAAGCAAGCAGTCAATCTCTAGAGGACAATGGCTAGTTCCCCGTGGTGGATTCAAACCTACTAAGGTTATTGATGCTAAAATTACACTTAAAAGAAAACCAAAAAAAGGTGAAATAAGGCTATATATTGGTACTGCAGAGGTCACAGGGTTTATGAATATATACAAGGTAGAAGGGCAAGATGTTGCAAGAATAAGGCTCAAAGATAAAATCTTAGCATCTTTCGAAGATAGGTTTATCTTGAGAGAGGTATCACAAGCGGTCACCATAGGTGGAGGTATTGTATTGAACCCTTATCCAAGGAGGAGATTTTCTGAGGATGTAATAATAGACCTTCTATGTTCTGAATGGGATAAGAGGGTACTTGGTGTTGTAAAAGATGCTGGAATAAAAGGTATATCTAAAAGCGAGATTTGCTCGATATTTTCTTTTACAGGTCCAGAATTGGGGGAAGCTATTGATTCTTTGATCTCTAGAGAAGAAATTGTATGTTTTGATTCAAAAAACAATATCTTTGTAAGTCCTATATACATAGCAAAGCTCAAAAAGACTATAAAAAAAGTTGCAAGTGCGTTTCACGATAAATATCCAAGCTGTCCTGGTATCTCAAAGGAACATCTCCGTTCTTCCACTGCAGATGGTATTGATCCAAAACTATTCCATCGTGTTTTTTTGGATCTCGTAAAAAAAGGGGAAATTGAAGATATTGGCTCTAGTATAAGGATAAAAGGTTTCACTCCTACATTAGGGCATAACCTGGAGGATTTAAGCAATAAGGTGTATGATGTTCTGGACAGGTCAGGCTTTGAACCACCTGCGGTAGATACACTTGCTTCAAGTTTAGGCACACAACCCAAAGACATCTATGAAGTACTTGGATTCATGGGTAGAGATAGCAAGGTGGTGAAGATAAAGGAGAATATATACCTTACAGATAGATTTGCAGATGAGTTAAAAACAAAGGTAAATACATTTTTGATGGAAAATCAGACCCTGAGTCCTGTAGATATGAAGGCTATAGTCGGTGTAAGCAGAAAGTATGCCATACCATACCTGGAATATCTTGATCGCATCCGTTTCACCATACGTGTGGGTAATAAGCGCAAACTAGCCCTGCAAGGTAGGAACAGTTAATCTCTTTGCTCCCTACAGGCCTTAGCTATTAATTCATTGATCTCTTCTGCTTTAACTACATCAGGCCAGCGGGCTTGAACCTCTCTAAAACGATTACAGGCAGCCTTATAATAATGTTTCTTCAGATAGAACTTTCCTACATAGATATAGTGTTTGGCCATCACCAGCTCAGCCTCCTTTAACCTTGAGGATGCATCCTCTGCATAAGGTGAGTTTGGGTACTTTACAACCAACTCTTTAAATGTATTTATTGCCTTTGCCGTCTCAGTCTGATCTCTATCAAAGGTACTCATCTGCTTAAAATGGCACATAGCCATCCTATAAAGAGAGTAGCATACATCTGGATCAGTAGGGTAAAGCAGCATAAATTCCTTATAATTCTCTAAGGCAGCCTCATATTCCTTATGATCAAAATAGATATCAGCTATGGCCAAAAGAGCCTTTTTAGCCAGTTCATGTGCAGGATAAATGGTTCGTACCTTCATAAAGGTATCTATAGCCTTTTCCATCCTTCCCTTGGAAGATAGCGCCTTGGCTTCATTGAACAGATCCTGCGGTGATTTTTCCTGTGCTATCTTATGTGCACAACCAGTTAAAACAAAGATTAAGATTAATACTAATGCCTTCTGCTTCATAAAATCTTTATAACATAAAGAAATATAGGGTTAAAGGCTCTTTTATATGAAAATAGCTATCAGCATTCAGCTTAAAGAGAAATAT
>JAGGYK010000070.1 GCA_021162585.1 Deltaproteobacteria bacterium | reverse complement strand
TTCTGATCTAACAGGAGGTGGCCTTCTACGTAGCCAGGGTGGGTGGACAGCTGTCAAGGCGTTAAGACGATCTGGTGAATATCAAAAAGGCGATGAACGTATTTTGGGGGATGGTGAGTTTGTAAGGGAAGTCTTGTCACAAGCCGAAGAACGGTTTCAACAAAAATAAGGTTCTATAAATTTACCATAAGAATAGTGCGCAAATGGATGAACCTACGCAGCCAGAAGCGGAAAATGAGCTGGGATAGATTTACAAAATATCTTGAGCATTATCCGTTACCGAAACCGAGAATAGTGCATAGTTTTTACGAGTCAGGTGTAAGGTGAGTTGGACTGAAGAGCCGGATGTGGGAAATCCACAAGTCCGGTTCTGTGAGGGGCATTGAAACTCCTCATGTTAATTGCTAAAATTTAAGATTAGGAGTCATATTATGTCTACTCGACAAGAGCAGTGGCCATGGTGGAAAACTGCTGTTATCTATCAGATTTACCCTATCAGTTTTCAAGATTCCAATAATGATGGATATGGTGATTTGGAGGGTATTCGATCCCAAATCGACTATTTGGTAGATTTGGGAGTGGATGCAATCTGGCTTAATCCTATCAACCCTTCTGCTATGATGGACTTCGGGTATGATGTGCTTTTACACACTGGTATAAACCCTATTTTCGGTAATGAGGTTGGCTTCGACAGGCTTGTAGACGATCTTCACTCAAGGGATATCAAGCTTGTTTTGGACTTTGTCCCGAATTACACTTCAGATAAACATCCCTGGTTTATCGAATCACGGTCTTCCCAAGACAATCCTAAGGCTGACTGGTTTGTATGGGCTGGGGGACGCAAAGGTGTACCACCTAATCATTGGGGATCTATGTTTGGCGGATCAGCATGGCAGTGGGATGAGATTCGCAGGCAATACTACTACCACAAATATTTAAAGGAAATGCCCACATTAAATTGGCATAACCCCGAGGTTCGCAAGGTCATGTACGATGCCATGCGTTACTGGTTGGATAGGGGTGTAGATGGTTTCCGACTTGACTCTATCAATGAGATTATAGTGGATAAGCATTTAAGGGAAAACCCAATAGAATTGAGGCCCGATTTATCTGTATTTATACCCTACTTTCGACAAAAACATCTTTATGATGAGGCACGCCCAGAATCATTCGAGATCGTGCGAGAGATGCGCAGGTTGATCGATTCATATCCTGATAGGATGAACCTCGGGGAAGTAGGCCATAAGGATGTGGATCTCATAGTAAGATATCTAGGAGGTAAGAGGGCTGATGGGCTCCACCTTGCAACCAACTTCGACTTTTTCTTTCAACCATGGAAAGCACAATATTTCCGCTTGGCAGTGGAACGTGTAGAGAGGTTTTTTCCATCAACCTGCTGGCCTGCCTACGGCCTCAGCAATCATGACTACCCACGTCATATCAGCCGCTATACCCCTTTAGGTAACCAGGCCAAAGGCATGGCCAGGGCCAGGGTAGCGGCAATGATGCTCCTAACACTCCGTGGTACCCCTCTGCTCTACTATGGTGAGGAGATTGGAATGCAACAACAAAGGGTCCCACGTCGTTTCCTAAGGGACATGATAGGTAAACGATTTTGGCCTTTATACAGGGGGCGGGATGGCTGTCGTACCCCTATGCGCTGGAGCCACGAGCCTTATGCAGGTTTTTCCAAGATATTACCATGGATGCCGGTAGGGATTGATAAGAATGGTCCTACTGTAGAAGGTCAAAAGCAGGATTCGTGCTCTTTGTTAAATCTCTATCGAGACCTGATTAGGCTACGGAAGAAGAAGAAGAAGAGAGTTTTGCAAACTGGCTCTTACCAATGCTTAGATGCTCCGGCAGGTGTATTTGCCTATGAACGTTTAGCAGGGGCTTCCTGTTTGGTTGTGGCATTGAACTTTACTGGTTTTAATAGATATTTTTCTCTTCCACGAAGAGGAAAACTACTTTTATCCACGATTCCTGGAAGGGTCTATGAAGGCAAAAAGATTTCTTTGTCTCCTAATGAAGGTTGCATTCTTGAAATCTTAGAGTAACTTCATAACTTGGCTTGCAGAAAGGGACGGAGATATTTTTAAGAGATTTTTGTGTAAAATGTTTTATTGGCTTGCAATCTGCCTGCTTAGGATGTTTTTACATAAATAATTAATTGGAGGAAGAATTATGACAATGTCGAACACAAATGAATGGAAAAATCTCTACGCAGTAATTCTTATAGCCTTGATAACCGTATTTCTATTCGCTGACCAAAACCTGATGGCTCCCAATCTAACCCAAATCGCCCATGACTTTGGCTTCAGCGATGTGGAACGTGATGTCAAGTTAGGTGGTCATATTCCATTAGCATTCTGGGTTATAGGAGGTCTTGTTACTCTCTTTATCGGATATCTTACTGACCTGGTTTCACGTAAGAAGTTATTTGTAGCTGTAATCTTCATTGGTGAGATCCCTTGCTTTCTCACTGGATTTGTTGAGACATATACCCAATTGTTCTGGCTACGCGCATTAACTGGAGTGGCTATTGGCGGTATAATACCACTTACCTATTCCCTTATCGGTGATTATTTCCCTGCGAGAAGTCGTGCTGCTGCTGTAGCATGGTTGGGCTTGGCCCTTGGCATTGGTATTGGTGGAGGACAGATGCTGGCTGGATTCATTGGTTCTGAATACGGATGGAGGCTGCCTTTTATAATTGTTGCAGTCCCTAACTTTGTATTAGGACTATTGTTTTTAACCACTATAGAAGAGCCAGCTCGAGGCAGGACCGAAGAGAGTCTGAAGAAGTTGATCGAGATGGGTGATGTTTATACGGGTAGGATAAACTGGTCAGAATACTGGAATATTTTCAAGATCAAGACAAACATACTGGTCTTTCTTCAGAGTATCCCGGGTTGCATTCCCTGGGGAATGCTCTTTGTCTTTTTAATTGATTTTTATGCACAGGATAAAGGGTATGGTGTTGAATCTGCTACTCTGCTTATTACGATAATTGGTGCTTTTGCTATCCTTGGTTCATTTATAGGTGCCCTTATAGGCGGCTATTTATACAACAAGAAGTCAAAATATCTACCCATGTTATGCGGGACAGCAACACTTCTTGGTGTTATTCCTATGGCATTACTAATCAATTATCCAGGTGTGAAAGGTGTTGAAAACCCCAGTATAATTGGCCCCTTAATTATAGGTATTATTGCCGGGTTTATTGTAGCTATCACCAGTCAAAATATGAAGACAATCCTTTTAAATGTCAATGCGCCAGAGACAAGGGGATCGATTTTCTCACTGTTTAACCTAACAGATGCTCTTGGTACAGGGCTTGGCCCTTTTATTGTGAGTTCCCTTATTCGTGTGTTTGGTCGGCCTGTGGCTTTTAATATTGCAAATCTTACATGGGTTATCTGTGGAATCATTCTCTTATCAATAGCGATAACATTCCCCAAAGACGAAATGGAGCTAAGCAAACTATTGAGCCAACGGGCAGAAAAGATGGTCTCCAGGTGAAACAATATAAGACCATTATGTTTTAATAAGACCAGAAATTTTTAAAGGAGAGTGTTACGAAAATGCCAGACGAAATGTTGAGGCCCCAAAGAAATCCCTTCATTTGAATACTTAGCTAATTTCACTACTGTCCCAACGTTGTGCAGTTGGGAGGAAATAGGCCAAATAGGGGGACGGGCCAAATAGGGGGACGGGCCAAATAGGGGGACACCCTATAGTAAGCAAGTCAAGTGCAAATTTAATAAATTTAA
>JAGGYK010000178.1 GCA_021162585.1 Deltaproteobacteria bacterium | reverse complement strand
TCAGAGCTTTAGGACGTCATCTCAGCCGTGTTATTTACAAAATGCTCAAGGAAGATCGCCTATATCAAATGCGATAATACTCAAATTTCCTCTTGTAAATTCCAGCGGGATGTTCAAATCTTTATTAATGACAAATATTAACTTCCAAAAAGCAGAAAGCCCTTTTATAAAATTGTTAAGATTAAAGATCTGACCCCAATTGGAAGGAGGATAATTCATGAATAATTTATCAAAACATCAGTTACCAAAGGAGATCTCTAAAGGGATTATTAAACTGGGAAATGATATTTATGCCATCAAGGCAAAGATTTTTGCGCATATTTTTGTACCTGGTGTATATGTTTTTCTCCTGGTAAGACGGGATCCCTTTGGTCTATTGCTTTTTGATACAGGGGGTTTAGGTAGTGGCCCTATCATTTACAATGCTATAAAGGAGCTGGGTTTTTCACCGAATGATTTGCGTGGGGTGGCTATAAGTCATTGGCATTCGGATCATACTGGAGGGCTTAGAGGGCTTATAAAAAGGCTCAGCCCTTCCTCTCCTCCTGTTAAGATCTATGTGGGCGAAAGGGATCTGCCTTTGATGCTTAATAGAATGCCCCACAAGCTATTCTTTCATCCAATTCTACATATCCCTATTATTCACCCTCCGGGGAGAACCCCTCCATTGGAATATGTAAGATTTGTTCCCCTTAGTCCTGATAATAAAGAAAATCCCCTTGCCGAATGGGGGGTTGAGTTTATACCTACACCAGGGCATACCCCTGGCCACACATCTTATCTGCATACTGCCTCAGGTGCACTTTTCTCAGGTTGCGGGCTTAATCTCATAGGTAAACACACTGTCGGTTTACACCCTATGCAGGGAGATCATAAATTAGCATTGGAGTCTGCACAAAAGCTTGCTGGACTCGATTTTAAATATCATTATCCTGTCCACTGGGGATTAAAAGGAGAGGAAATCCCCATAGAGAAACGCATACCTGTTAAAGGCCCTGTAAGCTGGTTATATAGATTTTTTGGCTTTTACCCTTTATTTAGGTATCCAGAAGAATAATTATATGTATGAAGGTTTTAATGTGAACCCGTCCCCGATTTCCCAGACCTTTAAAGTTAATGCAGTCGTAAAAAGTCTTCTTAACCTGTCATTTCGAGTGAAACGAGAAATCTTTCCAATGCAACATGCTGAAGCCACAAGATTTCTCCCTACGGTCGACCTGCCTGCAGCAGGCAGGAATGACCGATTCACCAAGTTTGACTTTTTACGAAACCATCAAAGTTGATGGGGGAAATTTCCCCCATCAACAACTCCTTCATTGTCCCAGCATATTAGTCATCAGGGTACATGCTGTCGATCACACTGGCATATTTTTGATTGATCACACGTCTCTTTAGCTTGAGCGTGGGGGTAAGCTCGTCTGTCTCTTGGGACCATTCCTTGTCCATAAGCGTGAACTTTCTTATCTGCTCTACACGCGCAAAGTTCTTGGTATTATCCTTGATCTCCTTTTCAAAAAGCTTGATCACTGCATCATTCGAGATGAGGTCCTTGCGGTCTTTGAAGGATATATTCTGCCCTTTTGCCCAGTTTTCCAGGGAATCAAATGCAGGCACTATCAATGCAGAGAGATACTTTCTATTGTCACCTATCACAGCTGCCTGCTCGATAAAATCAGATATCAGGAGGCTGTTCTCTATGTTCTGAGGCGAGATGTTCTTGCCGCCTGAGGTCACAAGGATGTCCTTGAGCCTGCCTGTGATCTTCAGGTATCCGTCTTCATCTATCTCGCCGATATCCCCTGTTTTGAAGAAACCATCGTCTGTGAATGCCTCTTTGGTGGCTGCCTCGTTCTTGTAGTATCCCTTCATCACCTGCGGACCTTTAATAAGGACTTCACCATTTTCTCCTATCTTCACCTCTGTATCCTTCACTGGAGGCCCGGTAGTTCCGGGCTTGATGAGGGAGGGTTTATTGGCGTTTGTCACAGGGGTTGTCTCTGTAAGACCGAAGCCTTCAATGATCCTGATGCCCATGCCCAGGAAAAACTCGGCATCTGATACAGAAAGCGGGCCGCCGCCTGAGATGGCACAATTTAACCTATCCATACCCAGGGCCTTTTTCAGCTTAGAGAATATGATCTTATCCGCCAGGGCGTATTTGAGCGCAAAAAAGCCCTTGCGGGGTTTACCTTCGCATGCGTATGGGAGGTTCTGTTTGGCAATGCCCATTGCCCAGTTGAAGATGGCCTTTTTGACCCCTGACTCCCCGCTGATCTTGGCAAGGATGCCGGCATGCGCCTTTTCGTAAATCCTTGGCACACTTACAAGAAATGTGGGTCTTATCTCCTTGAGATTGTCAACTAATTTGGAGACATCTTCTGCAAAGGCCACCTTTTTACCCAAATGGATAGGAGCATAGTAACCCACTGTCCTCTCAAGGGAGTGCGAGAGTGGAAGGAAGGATAAAAATATTTGCTCCCCAGTAAAGAAAGATGGATCCACATTATAGACCTGGTCCATGTTTGAGACGAAATTCTTATGGGTGAGCATCACCCCCTTGGGGTGGCCTGTGGTGCCTGAGGTGTATATGATGGTGGCAACATCCTCAATGTTGATCTGTTTAAGCCTCTTGTCAAACTCATCCTTGTCCTTATAGGCGCTGCCTTCTTTCATGGCGGCCTTCAGATCGATTACCCCACTGACAGCCTTGTCGAGATCATCGAATATGATGATATCTTCAAGATTCGGCAACTTGTCCTTAACCTCGAGGATCTTATCCATATGATCTTTGGTGCCTACAAAGCACATCTTAGAGTCAGAGTTTTCGATAATATACCTGCATTCTTCCGCGGAATTGGTTGCATAAATGGGCACATTCACAGCGCCGATGGACAGTATGGCCATGTCCGCGACCCACCACTCATACCTGTTCGGAGAAAACAAGGCAACCTTATCGTCAGGTTGTATCCCTTTGGAGATAAGAAACATGCCCACATTATGCACCATCTCATTCATCTTATTCCATGAGATGTCCTCATAGACGCCGTCTTTGTTCTTGTATGCTACCAAAGCTTTGTCCCCATGCTCTTGCACACGGTTTTGGAAGATTGCCCCCATGGATGTTTCTTCAAACTTTGCCATTTATCTAACCTCCTTATATAATTTGTTTTACCTTACTATAATAAATATATCAAAACCTTTGCATAATCCCCAGAGCCAATTGCAAAGTTTTCACTCAATTGAATATAAGGATACATCATAATTTTAGGAGAAGCAATAGGGATGTTATTTAATGTGTTAGCAAAGCTTTTTTCTTTGACACACAAGTGAGATTTTCCTATACTGCTTTAGCAAAAGGGGATTCTATCAACTTGAATTTTGATACCTTGCCTGTGAAATGCGAAGGGTTAAAGGGGCAGTCCTGTAGGGAAAAGAGCATGTCCGAAAAAATGAGGGTACTGGGTCTGTGTCTCGGAGCATCCACCGTATCAATTGTTCAAATGGAACAGGAAAGGGACGAGGATGGAG
>JAGGYK010000300.1 GCA_021162585.1 Deltaproteobacteria bacterium | reverse complement strand
TCAGAGCTTTAGGACGTCATCTCAGCCGTGTTATTTACAAAATGCTCAAGGAAGATCGCCTATATCAAATGCGATAATACTCAAATTTCCTCTTGTAAATTCCAGCGGGATGTTCAAATCTTTATTATTGACAAATAGGTTTAAAGGATAAGGAGAGAAAGAGTGAAGTACTCCCCCACAGAATTTGTAAAAAATACCGACACCTTTTGTTATGGCACTTTTTGGTCTGTTCTGCCAATAAATATAGACAGTTATCTTTTTTTTTGCTCTGCAGATTCTCATGAAAATCAAAAAAAACTGTCGGATAACTTTACAAATAAAAGCAGAAACCGAATGGAATTTTGTAATTATCCTGTAATATCAAGAGGTTGTGAAAATGGTATGTTCTTTGCAGAAGTTTTATTTGTTGGAATTTAAAATAATTTCAAAAATAAAAAACTAAAGGAGGAGAACAAAAATGAGAAAAGTTTTAATCTTGCTTGTAGCGGCAGTGTTTGTAATGGGGTTTGCTGTGACGGCATCGGCGGATGATGATTATTACCAATTTGCCACTAAAAGTTTTTCTGGGTATGGAGCAGAGAGCTACGGTGATTATGTCTTTGCGGTAGGTAGGGATAACAAAATTCATGGCTGGAAGGTCACTATCCCTACAGGCGCGGATCCGAATGACCGTGACTACGGTGGTTCAGGAACGTTTGCACCAAGAACATTTACCGATTTGGGAACCATTAATCTCGGTTATAATGATCTGGGTCACAGCGCTGAACTCTACGTGGGAAATGGAATAATGTGGTACGGTTCAGGAAATGATGTTTATCTTGGTGGAACAACAGGACTCCGTGCCTATACCTGGAGCGTAACGGGAAATACGTTGTCAGGAGCTCGGGCAGCACATCAGGATGTGATCTTCAACAATACTGTTTCTTCTTCTGAAACCCTTGCCTATGATGAGAATACCGGCACATGGTATTGCGGCACCAGGGGCAGAGGAATCTATCACCTTGATGGCAGTAATAATTGGGTGTATGATTTCACGCACATGAACATGGCGGGTTCCCATCAGGACGGTATCGAGATGATGGGAGGCGAGCTTTATGTCTCAGATATGACTTCTGACCACATTGCGAGATATCAAAATCTGGGTACAGTATCAAATCCCGATTGGCAGATCTTCGACAAGGATCTAGATGGCATCCGTGAAGAAACATTCGATGACACATACAATTATTCCAGTTCATATGTTGTCGAGGGCATGGGTGTCGGCGCACTGACACACTTCTGGGTTACCAGCGGATCAACACTTTATGAACTTGGTGGCGGAACCTTACCACCACCACCTATTCCCGAACCAGCAACGATGCTGCTCCTCGGTTCCGGTTTGTTTAGCCTTATTGGATTACGCAAAAAAAAGTTCTTTTCCAACAAAAGCTAAAACTCTTACTGGTTCATGAGCACATAGGCCAAAGAAAAAAGCCGCCCGGAGGTTACCCTCTTGGCGGTTTTTTCCTTTTCGTACTGCTATGCTACTTGCACTGATCGATTCTGTTCCTTATTTCCTCTGCAAACTCTTTGGGAGCATTTGGACCGAGCAGGTTAAGCGCCTGCTCAAAGGCCTCCTTAGCCCTGATCGGTTCTCCCATCTTCTGGTGAGCAAGACCCAGGTGATAATGATATTGGGAGTTGTACTGCGCCAAACTAACAGCTGCCTGGAACCCCCTGAGGGCCTCCGCGTATTTTTCTTTATTGTAGTAGACCCACCCCAACACATCCTGTGATTTGGCGTCTTTCGGAAATTTCCGGGTAGCCTCCATGGCATAATAAAGGGCATTGTCGTAGTCGCTGAGTTTGTCAGTATATATCAGTGCCAGCTCCTGATAGGATACAGGTGACTTTGGATTGATCTTCAACAGTTTCTGGTACGTATTTATCGCCTCATCTTTATCACCTTTTCCGAGATAGGCAGATCCCAAAAATAGGTAACCCTGTGGTATTGGTGGATACAGATCGGTGATTACTTTGGCCTGCTTGACAACCCGATCATATTCTTTCAGCTGCAGGCCGATCCGGCAGAGGGCAAAGCTGGCGTTTAAAAAATGCTTGGTGGCAAGCCCCTTTTCCTTCAGGACATCCAGGTACTGGTCGAAAGCCTCCTTAAGCCGCCCCTCTTGAGCGTACAGGGTAGCTAAGCCTATGCGAAGGTCCGTTTTCTCTGAAGCCATCTTTAACCCCTCTTTATAAGAACTCTCCGCATTTTTGAAGTCTTTCAGGGCCAGATATGTCTGAGCCAGAGACAGATAAAGGGCAGGTGACTTGGGGGCTTGCTTTTTGATATGCTTGGCTTCCCTCCTAAACTTCTCCTCGTCCCCTAGCCCTTTATACGCGGCTGCCAGATGGGCAATAGCTTCGATATTGTTTTGCTTTATAGTAAGCACACGCTCACAGACGGTGATGACCTCTTTGAATTTGCCTGCCCTCAGGTATTGCCCGGCAACCCAGATGTGTCTGGGGATGTCCTTTTCAGATGCCAGTACCATCTCGCCCGGCTTTGGCAGGCGCAACCTTTCGTCTTGCATCGTAGTAGCTAGTACGAATTTGCCTTGCGACAAGATAATCCACAAAAAAGATACAAGGACAAAAACACATGGATTCATTCTAAAAAAAGACCTCACAGTAGCCTCTCTTGTAAAAGTTTTCTCTCTTCTCGTTCGCTCAGTTTCCTTTCCAGACCCTAACTTTTTTTATAAAATATCAAAAGCGTCCAGTGTTGTCAACTTACATTAAATCTGGACTTTCCCCATTTTTTTTCACATCAGGAAAGGCAGGAGTGTTTGGGGTTTAGCAGTTTTTTGTCTCAAGCCGCTTCCTGAGCGGTTCAGGAT
>JAGGYK010000046.1 GCA_021162585.1 Deltaproteobacteria bacterium | reverse complement strand
TACATAACTATTATCAAAGATTATATGAAAGGAGAATATATGATCTTAAAGGCAATGGCAGGTATACTTGGCCTATGGCCCTTTATCGGTTTTTATTGGGGAAAGCAGAAGGCAGATATATTTTGGGAAGAAAAGTGCAAGGCCTGGAGCTTACCAAAGGGTATTGGGACTACAGAGTCTCTAACGATCTTACCTCTAATAGATTGGTATACCAAAAATGGAGAACTCACTGGTGAACCAGGGGTATCATATCTAATAAAGACAGACCATAATACCATCCTGTTTGATCTAGGATTTAATGAACACAATGAACACCCCTCTCCTCTACTGAGGAATATGTCAAAACTTGGGATAAGTCTTGATGATATAGACACCTTAGTTATATCACACCCCCATATGGATCACGTGGGGGGTATAAAAAACCAATTTAAAAAAACCTTTTCACTATCAAAGGAATACGTGGATCTGTCTGACAAGGTCATATTTCTACCCCCTGGGATGACTCATCCTGATTTTAATGTCATTCAGGTACACAGACCCATACGCATAGCAAGGGGCGTGATTAGCACAGGTCCTATATACAGATCTATATTTTTGGGCGGAGGTCTATTTCCAATGGGATTTACCCCAGAGCAAGCTCTAGCCATAAATGTGAAGGATAAAGGCACTGTGATAATTGTTGGGTGTGGGCATCAGGGCCTGGACAGAATATTGGAGTTGGTGCATCAATTATTTAATAAATCCATATATGGTATCATAGGGGGCTTACACTTCCCTGTCACAGAGTCTCGTATATCTAAATTAGATGGCAAGATTCAGGGTCAAAAGCTCTTTGGTACAGGTAAACTCCCATGGGATCCAATCACTAAAGAAGAGGTTATGTCCCAAATATCCAATCTCAAATCATATAAGCCATCTCTAGTATCTCTATCTGCCCATGATAGCTGTGACTGGTCTATAGAGACATTTAAGGAGGAATTTGGCCCTAACTATAGAGAATTAGTAGTTGGCCAAAAAATCACCATATAGGATACAATCTGCATCGTTTACATCATCCATATATACATACCTATTGGATTGTCTCTTATACCAGGTTGCGTTCAATCAAGTACTTTACAAAATTGTCATTGCGAGCGAAGCAATCTAAGGCTGGGATTGCCACGTCGCTAAAGCTCCTCGCAATGATTGATTGTAACTTGGTATTAATTCTCTTACCAATATAGCCTTATATTATCAAAAGTTCCTCGCTCGCGGATGACCTTTTGCATTGACCGAATACCTCGGCCTTTTCCCAAGACTGCAGACGAGCCAGACAAAAACAAGAACAAGCGAGATGGATGGTTGACAAGGAAACATTACTGTATTATAATTATTTTAATACAATAATTAAGGAGTAGTAATGAGAAACCCTTTTATTTTAGGATACATATCTCCAGAAGATTCGTTCTGCGATAGGGAAAAAGAGATAAAAGACTTGTCCAGGCATGCGGTTAATTGCACCAGTGTTGTGATATACTCCCCCAGGCGTTATGGAAAGACATCGCTCATAAAAAAGGTGATGCAGGATGTTAGCAGCAAAAGGTTCATGGCAATATATGTCGATCTGTTTTCCGTAACAAACAAAGATGATTTTATTCAGAAATTTTTGGGCGCTGTGGTAAGATCCATAGGCAAGGATATTACCTCTGCATCTTTCCTGACGAAACTAAGGAAACTTTTTAGTAGGATCACCCCTTCTATAGATATAAAACCTGATGGTTTCTCCATCTCTGCAAAGTATGACACAGGCACAGGCTTCAATTATCTGCTTGAGGATATATTTGATGGTATAAACAAATATTTTAACTCAAAGAAGATGAAAGGTCTTATAGTATTCGATGAATTTCAGGAAATCACAGAATTAAAGGAAAGCAAGCATGTTGAGGGTGTCTTGCATGAATACATACAATCTCAACAAAACCTTTCTTTCTTTTTCATAGGGAGCAGGCGAAGAGTATTACAGGCTATGTTTAGCGATCAAAATAGGCCCTTCTTCAAGATGGCATTTAACTATCCCATAGATACAATTTTGAGACAAAAATTCACAAAATATATCCAGGATCTATTTCAACATACAAAAAAGGGCTGCCCTGTTGATGTATCAGAATCGCTCTATGATTATGTTGATGGACATACAGGCTATGTCCAAAAACTGGCTCATATACTCTGGGACATAACAGATGCTAAAGCATCAATGGATTCACTAAGAATAGCCCAAAAAGACTTGCTGGAAATGGAATCAGTAGATTTCCAGGGGGTCTTTGGCAGCCTGAGCCGTATGGAAAAGAGACTAGTTATGGCGCTTGCAGAAGAACCTGCAGACAAGCCATACTCCAAGGATTACTTGGCAACACATAAATTTTCCCTTGGTGGTGTACAAAGCAGCCTAAAATCCTTGCTCAATAAAGACATCGTAGAAGTGAATAAAAATAATATTTACAGATTAACTGACCCGTTGTTTGCCAGGTGGTGCAGAAGAGAAAGGCTATAGGTGATGCTGCCTGATGAAGAGACAATATGAGCCTTTAAAAACAACCATGAAAGGAAAAACATCATCAAGCACAAAAATTCTGAGGCTCTGGAAAATTCGATTCTAATTGGCCTGAGTCACCCTCAATCGCATAAACTCCCATGCCTGCACAACAGGCACAACTAAAGATGAAAATATATGTTATTTCAAAATCCAAGTAATGAAATCTCTTAAAATCTTAGCGTAGGAAGGTGTGTTAAAGTTAGTTGAAATTTGAGGTAGCGGCTCCTAAAATGGTTTAATTTTAAGATATTAAGAAACCATTTGGAAGGAGGAGACGCTGATGAAGAGGGTATTAGAAATTGGCAAAGATG
>JAGGYK010000120.1 GCA_021162585.1 Deltaproteobacteria bacterium | reverse complement strand
TTTAGCACGGTAGTTACAGGGGACATATTAGCTTTGTTAACACATAGGGTATTCTTTTGTTGACATATTCTTTGTAAATCAATATACTATGCATTGTTAAGTATAAAACAGGCATCTTGAAAGGAACATTATAAAGTGGGAAAAATCTTGTCTGTGAACATATCAAAAGACAAACAAGAGCCCAAAAAGAGTGTTGATTTAATCGATATCGATCTAAAAAAAGGCGTCATAGGAGATGCACATGAGGGTGCATCCATGCAGGTAAGTGTATTGCCATACGAGGCTCTAAGATCAGAACTAGGAGATACTGGGAATTTCCCACCAGGTTGCTTTGCAGAAAATATCACAACTCAAGGTATTGATTTTTCTGGTATACGCATAGGAGACCAAATAAAGGCAGGCAAAGTTTTGCTCAAGGTAATACAATTAGGAAAGCCATCCGGGGGGTCTCATACATATTCTTTCAGAGGTCACTCCTTACTACCAAAATATGGCATATTCGCAAATGTTGTCAAAGCAGGCAGAATAAGAAGGGGTGATGAAATCCTAATCATTAAAGATACAACTTCCGATGAGAACCTATAAAGATGAGGATAGATTTATGGATACTCCCTATTTAGAAAGGCTATATAATCTAGCAAGGGAACTCAATATAGCAGATAATATAAAGACTATATTAGATACTATAACCGATCACCTCCCAAAGGTCCTAGAAGCCAGGTATTGCTCTCTGTTTGTAAAAAATCCAGCATCAGGTGGACTCGAATTAAAGGCCCATAACCATAAGGATATAGGTCAAGACCCATTTATAAATATTACATCAGAGCAAGAAAGCATTATGAATCTAGCGCTGGCTCGCAACAGTTCATTGTTAATAAGAGATATTGAAGAGGAAATTGGTATTGCTAATAAAGAAAAATATTCTACAAAGTCATTTATGAGTATACTGATAACACATGATAATGAGATAAAGGGCGTATTAAATTTGGCAGACAAGGGCCCTGATGGTTTTAACAAAGATGATATGCTTGTGGTCTCGACTATAGCAGAGCTATTAGGCGCCCTTCTTAACCGTATAGATCTCAGTAAGATATAAAGTAACTACTCAGGTGGATAGGCTGAAGGCCGAAGGCTTTTAGGTAAAAGACTCACAAAACCCTATAATAGCATAGCCATTCAAGTATCCTGTCCCCAAATACGGCTTTTGCCGTTAGGATGATATCAGTATCCTTCAGGCTAATAACCTGAGCAGTTACGATATAAATATATAGATTAATTATAATTATTCAGGTAAACAGTAGGGACAAATCATGCGTGATCACACAAAATTAGGTATTTAGGCTGAAGGTGGAGGAAGACCGACAATTAACAATCAGTCTTCAATCTTCAACCTAAATAGCTGAGTAGTTACGATTAATTAACTGCAAATTCGAGGAGGGAAGCTAATGGGGTTTTGCTGTGGTATTGTAGGGCTTCCAAATGCGGGGAAATCTACATTATTCAACCTCATCGCAGGTGCTAACGCACCGGCAGAGAGTTATCCTTTCTGCACTATAGACCCGAATATAGGGATAGTGAGTGTCCCTGATAAAAATCTTCAACTGCTCGCAGAGATCGTAAAACCAGAAAAGGTTACTCCTACCACACTGGAAATCTTTGATATTGCTGGTTTGGTCAAAGATGCCCACAAGGGAGAAGGGCTTGGCAACCAGTTTTTAGGAGAAATAAGAGGGGTAGACGCCATAATTCATATAGTGAGATGTTTTAAAGATCCAAATATTGCACATGTATCTGGAGAAATAAATCCTGTATCAGATATAGAAGTAGTGCTAACTGAGCTTATTATGGCAGACATTGAAATACTGGAAAAAAGAATAGATTCCCTTAAAAAAAGACTGAAAATGGATAGAAAGGATAGCTCAGATATTGATATTGATCTTGTGTACCGCCTAAAAGATGAGCTCTCTAAAGGAAAAAGTATAATAGATACAGATGTAGATATTAACCCTCCCCAGATGAAGGCTATGGGATTGCTTACAGCAAAGCCATACATTGTTGTGGCCAACATAGATGAAGAAGGCATTGCATCAGGTTCTGAATATCTAAAGGCAATCCAACAATGGGGAGTTGAGAGGGACATAACCATAATACCTATATGTGCCAAATTCGAATTAGAGGCCTCAGAATTGGAGACAGAAGACCGTCAGGAATTTCTTGAATCAGTAGGCCTCAAGGGTTCAGGCACCAATACATTGATAAGGGCATGCTATGATCTTTTGGATCTGATTACATTCTACACACCTGTAGGTAAGGAGCTAAGGGCCTGGACACTGAAGAGGGGCGAAACCCTTTATGATGCAGCAGGGCTCATCCACTCGGATATCCAAAGGGGATTCATAAAGGCAGATGTTGTACCATTCGAAGACTTCATCAAATACAAAGGCATGTCAGGGGCAAAAGAGGCAGGTCGTGTACTTACCGAAGGCAAAGAGTTTATCCTAAGGGATGAAGACGTCGTTGTGATACATTTCAGGTAACAGGTAATTATGATGCACTCGTAAAAAGTCAAAATTAGATGGCAAAGTAAAAAGTTTCAAATTCAAGGCGCGCAAATCTTGAGGAATGAGGCGTACTTACCGTACACGCAATGATTTACCCTGTTAAATCGGCTCCGCCGTCTCGCGCAGCGAGAATTTAACAGGGCGGGGATGCAGGATGGCGCAGAAGCTGGACTTTTTACGAAACCATCAATTATAGCTCGCTCAACAATATGTGTGGAGATTCACTGGTTCCTAAGAATTTCCCTGCACCTTGGCCTGTAAAAAAACCTTACCTTTACTCCCTCTGAGTCTTGTACCGCCAGAGGGCTGACAATGCCTTGATCGCACGATCTGCAGATGGATATACAGGAATAGAATGAGCTTCAATCCTTTTTACGAGAGAGAATTCCATCTCATCCATAGAGGATCTCCACAGTGCAAAGGGCTTTCCTGCCTTTTGCATGTTTAACAAAATATCAATTAAAGAGTCCATCACCGGGATGAGATCCTCTCCTGAAGTATCAAAGGCAGCAGAGGCCTTAATAACAAAGGTTATAGGCAGCTGCATAACTACGCAGTCCACCCCATCGTCTTCAGGTATAGAGGCAAGCACATCAAAGATATCCTCAAATTCATTGATATGAAACTCCATACACACGCCTGCATCAAATGGGTTAAGTGGCACCTCCCATGGAGGAAAGATTTCCTTTAGTCGAGCTCCTCCCTTTTCAGATAATTTGGCCATCTGTAACCCGTTTGCTTCACATGCATCTGTAGCGATTACTCCTTCTCCACCAGACACATTGATGATGGCCAGTCTATTCCCTTGTGGTAAATTCAAAAATTCAAATGCCTTGGCAAGGTCAAAAAAGTCTTCCATATTATAGGCACGGATTCCGCCTGACTGTTTAATGAGGGCATCTAAAATAATGTCATTTTCTCTTGCCATAGAACCAGTGTGGGAAGCTGCGGCTTGTGACCCTGCCTGTGTCCTTCCTGTCTTGAGAATGATAACAGGCTTTTTTACAGTGGTTTCTTTTAGGAGATCCCTGAACCTTCTCCCGTCTCCTCGAATACTTTCAATGTGCATGGCGATTATCTTTGTGCTTACATCATTACCCAGATATTCCAAGGCATCCACTTCATTGATGTCCATTTTGTTACCCAGGTCGAGTATCTTACTCACACCTAAATGTGAAAAAATCCAGTTCAGTTTGTACTCGTAGAGCCCCGACTGAAAGACAAATGATAGATCTCCCTTTTTTAACCTCTCTACAGGATGAAAGCTGATTACAAGATTATTGGCTGTATTGATTGGACTGAGCGTGTTAGGGCCCAAGACTCTGAGGCTATTATCCTGAATTAATTGTACAACTTCTTCATTGAGTTTTTCCCCTTCTTGGCCACCTTCAGAAAACCCCCCAGAGACAATGACTAACTGCCTGATGCCGATCTCTACACATTCTTTAATAATCCCCAGGCATTCCCGAACTGGTGTAGCTAATACTACCATATCAATCTTCTCAGGGACATCCTTTAATCTGGAATATGCCTTTATTCCAAGGATATTATCTGCCCGAGGATTGACAGGGAACACCTTTCCCTGGAAATTCAGTCGTTTAAGGTTTTCTGCTAAATGGAAGTTCATCTTCATCGAATTCCGAGTGGCTCCTACAACAGCTACTGTGCCGGGATAAAAAAACGAGTGCAGGAAATGATCATTAGCCTCACGAAAATCCGGAGACTCCTCTTTTGCTTGTTTTGTCACCATTGCAATGGCCTCCTTAAAGCTTATACCCTATCATAAGAGCTTATAGAATATACCAGCATTCTCTACAAGAAGCTACAGCAAAATGATAAAAATTTATGAAAACTTCGGGATGTCTTTACATGGAAATGGGTACAAAGCTTTGTAGGGGGCCTTTTGCCCTCATCGGCCCGCTTAAGAGAAATATGCCCTACAACATATTGGCAAAGCTCATTCTTTAGGAGACTATTGCTCAGGGGGCACATGTATAAAACAAATTGATGTGCCTTTTCCCAAACAATCAAGTTCTGAAAATCCTTAGCGGGTTCCCCTTTTTATCCTGACTCCTGACTAATTACACATGATTTGTATTGACAGGACAGCATTAATTTGAAAAATCATGCTAAGTTTATATGAAAATAGGGGTCAGGGATCAGGGGCCGGGGGTCAGTTTGAGACGGGGGAGACAGCGGACTGGGATGTTGTTTTGTTTTCATCCTTCAGTGTCTCCGACAGGACATGGGGGCTATAT
>JAGGYK010000278.1 GCA_021162585.1 Deltaproteobacteria bacterium | reverse complement strand
CATCTTTGCCAATTTCTAATACCCTCTTCATCAGCGTCTCCTCCTTCCAAATGGTTTCTTAATATCTTAAAATTAAACCATTTTAGGAGCCGCTACCTCAAATTTCAACTAACTTTAACACACCTTCTTTAATCTTATCTATTATAATGAAATTCAAATGATAAAAAGAGTCAAGGTAAAATATAAATTCCTCTTTGGAGAAGAATAGAAGAATAGGGGACGTGAACAATACTGTTCGGCACGATGATTGCTGCTAGCCCAAGTTTATCCCTTAATTGGCAAAAAAGGGTAAAAAGCGCCTAATTTTTACATCTAAACCCGCATAAAATCAGCATTTCTTTTCCAGAAATCTGATGTAGTTACCATTACAGATTTTGAGCGATATAAGTCCTTGGATATAGTACGCTTTATTTTTTTGGGGTAAACTTGGGTTAGTGGCCTTGACATACTCTTACTATACCCTATGGTTTTTACGGTTCAAGACCTGACCCTGCCTTCCCCTGACAACCGACTACTGACGTTGCTCTTTTTTTGCTGTGATTATTGTATATAGAATTAGGCATACTATACCTATGGATATGCAGGTATCAGCTATATTAAAGGTGGGCCAGTGATATCTGCCAACATGGATATGTATGAAATCAATTACCTCATTCAACCTCAGTCTGTCAGTGAGGTTGCCAAGTGCCCCGGTAAGTATCAAGCAAAATGTAATCTTGAGAAAGGTTGGGTGTTCTCTTGTTTCTCTTAACATAAAAAGTATTGCTACACATGCAAGGAGTGTGACTATAACAAAGAAAGGGGTTCTAAATGCCTCTGGTATACCTCTCAGGATACCAAAGGCAGCACCTGTATTTCGTACATGAATAATCTCAAAAAAACCCGGCAGGATAGAGACCCCCTGGCCTATCTTAAAGTGGCTGCATATAAGCCACTTTGTCAGCTGGTCGAAAAGATAGCAGGGGAGCACAAAAAACAGGCCCCATTTAATATAAGAGTTAAGTTTCATGAAATCTGAGACACGCACCTTTCGCAGATCTCGGGATAAGATGGATTCAGGCCTACATCTTCGCTATAGTGCCAGCATCTCTGGCATTTTTTACCGGGGGCCTTTTTGACCTCTATCCCAAGATGGCTAAACTCGCTGCTTTGAATATACGGGCCGTCGCCAGGAATGACCTCTACCTTAGAGACAATGAATACATCTCTCAAGAAGGGTTCAACCTCTTTTATAAATTTGAGTGTATTCCCTTCCGCCTTCAATATTACGCCGGCATCCAAAGAATGACCTAGTATCTTTTCTCTACGTGCCTTTTCCAGATATTTCGAAACTTCCTGACGCAGGGTTAGTATCCTCTCCCATTTTGAGGCTAGCGCCTCATCTTTGAGAATAGGATCAACCGAAGGGATGCTACTCAAATGAATACTTTCTTCCTTTCCATCAAATTTAGGGATGTGATCCCATATCTCCTCTGCCGTAAAGGAAAGGATCGGCGCTATAAGCCTTGCCAGATCAGTGAGGATCATAAACATTACACTCTGAGCTGCCCTTCTGGTAGGTGAATCCGGCCTGTATGTATATAGCCTCTCTTTTATGATATCCAGGTAGAACGCACTCATATCTACAACACAAAAGTTATGGATCTGCTGATATATCACATAGGGCTCATAGTTATTGTATGCATTTTTTACATGCTCTATAATGCCTTGTGTCTTATGTATGGCAAAGCGGTCGATCTCCAACATTTCAGAAAGTGGCACCATATCCAGCGATGGATCGAAGTCATAAAGATTGCCCAACATAAAACGTGATGTATTTCTGATCCTGCGGTATGTCTCTACAAGTCTGTCTATGATTTCATTAGATATCCTTATATCACTCTTATAATCCTGAGCACTTACCCATAATCTTAGTAGCTCGGCCCCATATTTAGAGATGATCTCCTGTGGTGAGATTGCGTTGCCTAAAGACTTACTCATCTTCTTTCCTTCGCCATCTACAACAAAGCCGTGAGTAAGCACAGATCTGTATGGCGCACTTCCTCTAGTGCCCACGGAAGCCAAAAGCGTGCTTTGAAACCAGCCCCTGTGCTGGTCAGATCCCTCCAGGTACATATCCACAGGCACACCCAATCTATCGTCTTTCTCGCACACAGCCGCATAACTCACGCCGGAATCAAACCATACATCCACTATATCCTCTTCCTTTGCAAATTCCTTTCCGGAACACTTTGGGCAAATAGTATCTTTCGGGATAAGTTCCTTGGCATCTCTGATAAACCATGCATCAGAGCCCTCTTTTTCAAATATCTGGGCTATGTGCTCTGCTATTTCAGATGATGCAATTATATTCCCGCAGTCCTTACAATAAAATACTGGTAGTGGTACCCCCCATGCCCTTTGCCTGGAGATACACCAGTCAGGTCGGCTTTCTATCATGTTATAGATCCGATCCCTTCCCCAGTTAGGTATCCACCTGACCTGATCGATAGCCTTTAGGGCCTTTTCCCTCAGATCGTTTTGTTCCATAGATATGAACCACTGATTGGTTGAACGGAATATGATCGGGTTTTTGCACCTCCAGCAATACGGGTATGAATGTGAGAATGGACTTACTGAGAGCAAGGCCCCTTTGGATTTGAGCGCATTATTTACATCGTCATTTGCATCAAATACAAACCTGCCTTTAAACCCTTCCACATCATCTGTAAATTTGCCTTCATCGTCTACCGGCGCATATATATCCAACCCATAGCTTTTACCTATTTCATAGTCTTCCTCACCATGGCCTGGTGCGATATGAACGCACCCGGAACCTGCATCCAGTGTGACAAACGGTGCAAGTATGATCAATGATTCCCTGTCATATAAGGGATGCCTGGCCTTGAGGCCTTCTATGAGGCTTCCTTTAAATGTTGTTATGGTCTTAAACTCTTCGACACCTATACCTGCCATCACATTATCTACCAGATCTGCAGCTACAATAAGGGTTCCATATTTGTCTGTCTTAACCGCAGAATATTCAAAGTCCGGATGCAGGGCTATGGCAAGATTAGCAGGTATTGTCCATGGAGTTGTAGTCCATATTACCACATAGATCTCGTCTGTTCCCTTTAATTCAGGGATCTTTTCAGATATATCCGATATTAGCTTGAACCTGACAAAGATGGACGGAGTCACCTGATCCTGGTACTCCACCTCTGCCTCTGCAAGGGCAGTGTGGCAGGTTGCACACCAGTACACGGGTTTTCTTGCTTTATAGACAGATCCTTGTTCGATAAATTTACCTAGTTCCCTTGCAATAGTAGCCTCATACTTATATTTCATAGTAAGATAAGGATCTTCCCACAGGCCAAGAACCCCAAGTCGTTTAAACTCAGACCTTTGGATATCTAAAAACTTTTCAGCATAGACTCTGCATTCCTTACGTATTTCCACCTTAGACATGGAGTCGGCATCGAGCGTATCCTTGCCGCCTTTCATCAGTTCTACTTGATGTTCTATAGGCAGCCCGTGGCAGTCCCATCCGGGAAGGTAAAAGGTATTGTGGCCCATCATAAATAAGGATTTTATTATAATGTCTTTTAATATCTTATTTAAGGCAGTGCCTAAATGGATATGGCCATTGGCATATGGTGGCCCGTCGTGGAGTATGAATTTTTTTCTGCCTGATGATTCAGCCATAATCTTATGATATAAATCCATCTTTTCCCATCTCTCGATGAATTCCGGCTCTTTTTGTGCGAGATGTGCCTTCATAGAAAAAGCGGTTTTTGGCAGACACAATGTTTCCTTATAATCCATTTCTATCCCCCTGTAGATCTTAAGTGTTGGAATCTATCGCATGAAACAGAGGCTTGTCAATGCCTGGGATTGGTTTTGGTCTACATTTCTGGCCATTTTATATGAAAATAGGGGTCAGGGATCAGGGGCCAGGGGTCAGTTTGAGACGGGGGAGACAGCGGACTGGGATGTTGTTTTGTTTTCATCCTTCAGTGTGTCCGACAGGACATGGGGGCTATATGAAAATAGGCACAAAGCT
>JAGGYK010000112.1 GCA_021162585.1 Deltaproteobacteria bacterium | reverse complement strand
TTTCTCTGAAGAGCCGGATGAGGGAAAACCTCAAGTCCGGTTCTGTGAGGGGGCTCATAGTAGCCTCTGGGCAAAATAACCCTCAAAGGAGGTGGCTATGAGCTCTACTCGACAAATGCTGTTGTCCGTTATCCGTTTATAGGCACAAGACATTAGGCTTAGGGGGTTGGGGGTGTTGCTCTCCCAATAACATCCCCCTAGCCCTCTTCAAAGGGGGAATTGCGGACCGGTTCACATTTTTTAGATTTCGCTCGTCCACTTACTTGCGCCAAAGGATCGTATCTGCTAGTATCTTTTAGATGGTAAGGAGGCTTTATTGAAACAGGCTTTATATATTTGCATAATAGGTATAGTTACTGTCCTGATATATGGCTGCTCATCATCCGGGCCTGAGATTACATACGTGAATACATCTGATGCAGCGCCAGTCACTGGTCAGAGGATTTTGCTACAGGTAAATAGCATCGTAGACCGCTACCCTATAAGATATATATGGGCTGCAACTGGGGGAGTATTAGAAGACGAGAATACTAGTAATTATTGGACATACTGGATAGTGCCCAAAGATCCTGGCAAGTATACAGTGAGGTGTACTGTGATAGATGATGAGGGTGGCAATGAGACTGTTAATTTTGACATTGATGTAAAGTCAAGGACAAAAGAGAAATTACTAGAGCAAGCATCATGTATGGCAAAGGATGGGGGTGCCAAGATAAGCGGGATATGGGCATCAACAGATGATGATATCTGGTATTTCTCTTCAGGCGGGGAGAGTAATATAGGCTGGGGCGATGAATTTACTGCGATTGCCATACAGGGGTACTCATCTTATTACTATTATATGTATCATACCATCTGGGGTGCTAAAGATAATGAAATTTATTACTACAGGTCTTCTGATGAGACCGGCACAATGACTTGCGAAGATTGCGGGACTATCAATGCCATGGAAATTGATGGATCTATTCTATGGGTAGGGGCGGATAATGGTTTATATAAATGTAGCACTGCCACTTATACCTGTGATACTACTGATATTACAGAACAAGTGTATGATATCTATGTAGGGGAAGATTTGACACTGGTTGCTACAAGCACGGGGATATACACGCTGGATGCAGATGATACATGGAAGAAGAAATATTCCGGTGATACCTGTGCTGTGACTGTGGACAGTGATGGCAATATCTGGAGTGTAGTAGATGATGCAGGTAATAAGGTAGTAGCAAAAAAAGGAGAGATTCTATCTCCGGAGGATCAGCCCCCTGATGTCGCAGCCAGCCTTGACATCGACCTTCTGGATCGTATCTGGTGTGGCAAATATTGCTGGGATGGGCAAGAATGGCAAGATCAGACAGAGATTACAGAATCTATAGAAGAATCCATGGTAAGCCCGGAGGGTCTGGTATATCTACGTTCTTTTTCAGGGACTTTGTTTTGCTGGTAGACGGGTCCTTTTTGCAATATCTTCTGCAATGTGTTTGAGTATGCCATTTAAAAGCTCTTCTGGTGCAGGCGATGATAGATACATCCTGTTCAGCCAGGATACGCTGTAGCCCTTTCTTTCATAAGAGATAGAACTCTTTCTTAAAAATCTTGTCTGACCATCTGATGCGTCTATTATGCGGATGGTCACATTTACCTTTGATGGGGTATATGAACCACCATACCACATATATGTAATCTCACCCTTAAGCAGCAAGGGCATGAATCTTTTTTCCTCTTCAGAGAATATTACCCTTTGGAATGCCCTTTCTTCAAGGAGATATTCTTTCATCCTCTTAGCTGCATAGACGCCCCACTTCTTATCATACTGGTGCGAATCAAACGGGGCGATGATAATAGCTTTATCAAAAGCCCCCTTTAGTCCCCAGTCTATCGGGGTAGAGTCTTTGAACTCCATATACGGCCTTGCAAAGGCGCAGCCTGTAAGCATGCAGGCAACTAAAATAAGAGCAATCGAGATAAGCCCTTTCATTTAACCCTCTAATTTTGTTCTAGGCTCTATTAACTTTGAACTTTGAACATAGAACTTTGAACTTAAATCCTTCCGCCTAATCTTCATAAAGCCGTATTTCTTCTGTACTCTCCAATAGGTCACTAACAGATTTAGACTTATACTATGTGCACAGCCAGAAATGGATATAATAAGCACAATGATTGATAGTCTAATAATATTCATAATTAGTATTATCGTAATATAGGCAGGCCATCTTTAACCAAAACGCCTCTTGTGCCATGACCATGCCGTTTCTATAATGTCTTCCAGAGATTTAAACCGAGGGTTCCATCCAAGTTTTTTTGTTATCTTCTCAGAGCTTGCAACCAATACAGCCGGGTCACCAGGTCTCCTCGGCCCTATCTTGGTCGGGATAGGACAACCTGTAACAGAAGACACGCTGTCTATGACATCTTTGACGGTATAGCCCCGGCCATTCCCGAGGTTGAATATATCACTTGCCCCGCCTTCTGCAAGGTGGGAAAGGGCAAGTATATGGGCATCTATAAGGTCGCATACATGAATATAGTCCCTGATGCATGTACGATCCCTGGTAGGCCAATCATCACCATATATGGTAATAGCATTTCTTCTTCCTAAGGCCACATCCAATACAAGAGGGATCAGATGTGTCTCCGGGTTGTGATCCTCGCCAATAGTTGCATCAGGGTGGGCGCCTGCTGCATTGAAATATCTTAAAGAGACAAACTTTAGGTTGTAGGCCCTGTCAAAGTCCTTTAGGATTTCTTCTACCATAATCTTTGTCTTGCCGTATGGATTTGTAGGGGAGAGCTTAGCACCTTCTGTGATTGGTATTTCATCTGGCTCGCCATATACACCAGCAGATGATGAATAGATAAATTTATCCACACCGGATTCAAGCATGGCCTCTATCAGGCTCAATGTATTGGATACATTATTTCTATAATAGATAAGAGGTTCTTTTACGGATTCGCCCACAAGGGAATATGCCGCAAAATGCATCACTGCATCTATCTTGTGCTGATTAAATATCTTCTTTACAAGTGCCTTATCAGAGATATTATCCTCATAGAGGGTGCAATCTCTTACAAGCTCTTTATGTCCTTTTACCAGATTGTCTATACATACGGTGTTATGGCCTCTATCGGCTAGCATGCTTATAGCATGAGATCCAATATAGCCTGCGCCACCTGTAACCAGTACATTCAACTTACTGTCCCCAAACTGTTCTATCCTCTACAAAGTTACCTAATACTATCCTGCCTACCCTGCCATCTGAATGTACGGCAAGGGTGATGTTATCGCCAGCCTGTGCACCTATTGGTACACCCTGGACAACAAATAATGTGCTGGTTTGAGTAAAAAGGCTTATATTGTAGAAATCACTTGGCTCATATATTTTATCCCCATCTGGATCAGAGAGGCCAAAAGAGTTTATTAGATATGTTATTGTATTATAGTTACCTTTCTCGGCCATGCACTTCTCCTCATATAAGGCTACTGTCTGAAGGCCTGTCATGGCCTCACTCCTTCGCGCCTTTCTAATATGCCCTGTATACAGGGGTATGGCAACTGAGGCCAAGATCCCAATAATGGCTACTACTATCATGATCTCTATCAATGAAAAACCATGTCTTTTCATATTGGTCCCCTCCTTTTAATGATGGTTACTCTATAATATCGGCAAGGGGTTATCAATACAAAAGGGATGTTATTTGTAACTGAAAGGTTATGAGGAGATTGTTAAAGTGCTTGACATAATAGGGCAGCCTATATATTAAGGGTTTCCTTAAATAGAGGAAAGAGTGTTTGAGGAGGAATGAATAATAATGGCCAATCATCCATCGGCTCTAAAAAGACAGAGACAGAATGAGAAAAGGTATTTGAGAAATAAGAGTTATAAGTCTGCTATAAAGACCTATATAAAAAAGACATTTGAATCCATAGAAGAAAAAGATTTGGATGCAGCCAAAGATTATTACAAACAAGCAATTGCTAAGTTAGATAGCGCTGTGAACAAAGGCATCCTCCATAGAAGGACTGCATCTAGAAGGATTTCTAAGCTAACAAAAAAGGTTAGCGCCGTAATCTCTTAGTTTTATTACATTAAGTATTTTGCTTCCCCTCAAAGATGTGTTGAGCTATTACCTGTGTCATAGACGCAAAGGGATTAATCGATCCTGTTTTTATACCATGTTCTATCATTCTTATATCAGAAAGGAACTTACTTAATTGTCTTGAGTTCCAAATTGATTTACGTGATTTGATCTTATCGATTACGTATGGGGCAATCTTTAAACCTAGCTCATTAGGATTCTTGGTTTTTAATATTTGATAGTGCAACATGGCCTGATTTTCTATCATGTTTACAATCATAAGTGGCTCTAGACCAGCATATTCTAGCTCATAGAGTCTTATTAGGGCTGCTTTTTTCTTGTCAAACAGGGCATCTCGAAAGGTAAATATAGAGGTTTCATGTGATCTCGTGACAAGCTTCTCTACATCTGCTGATGTAATCGCCTCAGACGGGCCTACATAAAGACATAGCTTTTCTATCTCTGCAGATAAGGACCCAGTGTTTGCCCCGGCTATCTCCATCAGTAGATAAGCAGCACTGGTGTCTATCTTCTTACCACATGATTTCACCCTATGAGTTATCCAGGAGACCAGGGCATTTTTTTTCAAGGGATCAAATCTTATGAGGGTTCCATTGGTTGATAAGGCCTTACTAATGTCATTCAGCCTTTTTCTTGTTTCTTTAGAACTTACTTGCCCTTCTATTGTTAAGATAAGGGTAGTAAATTTTGCGGGACTCTCTACATATTTGATTATATGTGTCATATTGGATTTATTTAATTTATGAACGTTTTTGAATACAATCAATCTCTTTGATGCTAAAAAAGGTGCTGTGTTACACAGGGTTATTATATCTTCTATAGAAGATGATGTCTCCTCTCCATTAAATGATGCATAATTTATTGACGCATTCTCATCTATGGATTTCCTCAACATGGCTATCCCCTCTTCCATTAGGAATGTCTCGCTGCCATAAAAGACATATACAGCAGGGAGTGTATTCTCAGATATATCCTTTGAAATGCTTTTTATAGGGTAAGGCATGCTATAGCCCTTGAAATATCCAGTGATATTTCTTTACAGGCATCTTCGAGAGCATCCTCTTCCTGGCCTTTTGCACTGTATGTGCCCTCGCCTTTAAATATAGATTTCCATACAATATCTCCATCCTGGTTTATTAATTCTGCCCGCACTCTCACAATGAGCCGATATCTGTCTGAGGTGGATTTCGAAGAGCTGGTGATCTCTTGTATTGTTGTGGATTGAATAATACATCTTATGCTCGGAACATCCTCTGCCACAGGCGAACCAGATAACATGCCCATGGATGCTAAAGCCCTTTCCAGGGAGGCATCCATTGTCATCCCTGCCCCTACCAAGTTGGTTTCATTCCTGGTAGGCATAATAGATACGCTATTTGCTCCAGTTGTGTTTTCCAGTACAAAGCTATAGCCACAACCAAGCAAGCTGCTAAGGATTAGCAATAATATTAATGATCCTATTCGGGACATATATCACCTTTCTTATGGGACTACCTTTGATAAACCTTTTTACATTTTGTTCTTTTAGTGCCAGGCTTTCGACATCTGATTTCTGGGTATCTGAGGGCACTGAGATCTTTGCTCGCACCTTACCATTTACCTGAACCGCAATAGTAACAGTTGTTTCTTTAGCCCACCTTGGATCATATTTAGGCCATGGGTGATTCAAGAGCATCTCCTTATGCCCCATGATTTCCCATAATTCATCTGCGATATGGGGTACAAATGGGGATAGCATTATAACTAAAGATTCTATAGCCTCTTTCAGTACAGAGGCCCCTTCTGGCTGGTCTATCTGCGCCGTTGTTGCGGCAGGCAGGTCTATATTATCTTTTATCTTATATAT